>SKMM01000326.1 GCA_007121055.1 Paracoccaceae bacterium
CCAGCTCCCCCAATCCGTCCTGAAAGGCCGAACGCCCATCGACGCTCTCAAGGACTGGCAACGTCAGCGGCCGGAACTCTTCAGGAAAAGACCGTATAATCACACGGGATGTGACAGCTACGCGCCAACTTGTTGCAGCGACTGGTGACCAACCGCGCGGCGGGCATTCTGAATCAGCAACACGAAACAAAATCAGTGTAGGGTGCGTGCGGATCGGGGAGGACCAATGCCGTTACGTGTCGATCACATCATCCCAACCGCGTTCGCCGCTGCCCGCGCCATCGCGACCGGTGTGGCCTTCGGCGTCGCCGTCCTTGCTGCCATTTTTGTCCTGAGACTCCTTTGGGGTATCGGAGCGCTGCTGCTTCTCCCCTAACCGCTCCTTGACCCACTCAACAGCTGCATCGGCGTTCGCTACTGCGTCCGGAAAGCCCTGCATTATCGTCACAATGGTAGCAAGAATGATGAGGCCCTCTTTCCAGTCGGGCAATCTCCAAGTCTTCTTGACCGCCTCACCTAGTTTCGGATCGATCCGCTCCGCCCGCTTGTGCGCATCTTCGCGGCTGCGTGCCTTCTTCGCGACGCGCGCGAACTGACGGCACTGTTGGCGGGAGAGCTGAACCCCGAATAGATCGTAGACTACTTCCCTCGTGAAATCGAACGCGCCTTGAGGCAAAGCACATAGCCACCCGCATTTTGGGCAAGCCACCGCGCTCCGATCTATGTACCCCGAGTGTCCGCGAAGGTCGATTGCGAGCCAGCCGGTGAAAGGTCCGTGCACGGGACACACGGCGCGGATCGGAGTGCCACTTCCCGGTCCGAAGCCGCCAAATGAACAGCCTGAAATTGAGATCCTTGCCATTTGGATGGATTAGCGCTGGGAAGGCTCCGTCGCCAGTTGAATCTCCCGCCCTCGCCCTCGCCCGGGCGCGGGTTGGCTGCGGTGCACTTGCGGCGGCGGCTGGATCCCTGGCGGCACCTGTCGCCCGGTCCCGTCCCACGGAACCTTGTCGTGATGAACGCGTTGTCGTCTCAGTTGTTCGCGACTGCGTCGCCTGCGACCGTGTTGGCGACCGAACCGAAGAGGGAGGAGTGTGCCGATGAACGGTCTGGAGATCGCGACGCTCGATTTTCTCGTCATCGGACTCTACTTTCTGGCCATCGCCGGCATCGCCATCTGGGTCTCGCGGGGGGTCGACACCGGGGATGACCTTTTCCTCGCGGGCCGCAGCCTCGGCTGGCGGACGGTGGGGACGTCGCTCTTTGCCTCCAACATCTCCTCCACCACGCTCATCGGGCTGGCGGGGGCGGCCTATGTCAGCGGCATCGCCACGGCCAACTACGAGTGGATGGCCGGCGTGGTGCTGGTATTCATGTCTCTGTTCTACATCCCGATCTACCTGCGTTCCAAGATCAGCACCGTACCGGAGCTGCTGGAGCGGCGCTTCGACCGCCGCTCGCGGCTCTATTTCTCCGGCCTCACCATCTTCCTGACGCTGGCGGTGGACACGGCGGGCGGAATCTATGCCGGCGCCATCGTGTTGCAGGTCTTCGTGCCCGACCTGAACCTCTGGACGACCTGTATCATCCTGGCGCTGATCGCGGGCCTCTACACCGCCGCGGGCGGGCTGAAGGCGGTGGTCTACAGTGATGTGCTGCAGGCGGTGGTTCTGCTGGTCGGCTGCACGGTGCTGACGCTGGTGGTGTTCGGCCAGTACGATTTCAGCTGGTCGGCCGCGACCGAGGCGCTGCCCGAGGGGCATCTGTCGCTGATCCGGCCGCTAGACGACGAGATGCTGCCCTGGCTTGGGACGCTGATCGGGCTGCCGGTGCTGGGGTTCTGGTACTGGGGGGCGAACCAGTACATCACCCAGCGCATCTTCGGGGCGCGCTCGCTGCACGATGCGCAGTGGGGCGCCAATCTCGGCGGGCTCCTGAAGCTGCTGCCGCTGTTCATCATGGTGCTGCCAGGCGCGATGGCCGTGGGGCTGATCGAGCCGCTTGACGACGGCGATCAGGTGTTCCCGACGCTGGTGGCGACCATGCTGCCGGTGGGCATCACCGGGCTGGTGCTGGCGGGGCTGGTGGCCGCGATCATGTCCAGCATCGACAGCACGCTCAACTCCTCCTCCACCCTCATCATCAAGGACTTCGTCGAGAACGAGGACCGCACGCTGGAGCCGCGGCAGGTCAAGCGCTATGGCCGCATCACCACCATCGTGCTGATGGTCATTGCGGCCCTCTGGGCGCCGATGATCGCAAATTTCGGAGGGCTGTTCTCGTATCTGCAGCAAGCCTTCTCGATCCTCGTGCCACCGGTGGTGGCGATCTTCCTGCTGGGGGTGTTCTGGCACCGCGGCGGCGGCCGGGCCGCGCTGGGCACACTGCTGATCGGCCATGCCATGGGGATTGTGCTGTTCGTTCTGGCGCAGATCGACATCTGGCCGCTCCACTACACGATCAACGTGGGGGTCATGACGGCCTTCAGCGCGCTGGTTTTCGTGGCCATCGCCCTGACCGAGCCCGTCCCCGAGACCGCTCGGATCGACGCCATGCGTCACATCCCCGAGGCGCGCGAGGAGGCCGACCTGCCGTGGTACTTCCGTCCCAGGCTGCAAGGCTTCGGGATCCTCGCGCTGACCGCAGTGATCGTGATCGCCTTCTGGTGAGACCGCGGGGGCCGTGCGCCTGACCTAGCCTGGCGGTGGGGGGTCTGGGATCAGCCCGAAATCGCGACGCTGGCGCGGTGATGGCTGGGGCGCTCCAGTTCGGCCAGCAGGAAGGCAGCCACGTCGGCCCGCGCCACGGTGGCCTTGCGGATCCGGCCCTCGGGACTGGCCAGATAGGTCCCGGTGGCGGGGCCGTCCGTCAGGCCCACGGGCTGGGCGATGACGTAATCGGCCTGCGAGGCCCCCAGCGCGGCCTCCTGCCGTTCCTTGTCGGCAAACAGCGCCGGCAGGAACAGGTCGAAGTAGAGCCGGAAATACCAGGGCGCCGTCGCCCGGCTGGGGCCCACGCCATAGGCGCTGACCACCCCGATGCGGCCCCGGCCGTCCAGCGCCTGCAGGAGCGCGGCGGTCCCGCGCGAGCACACTTCGGTGCTGCGGCGCCGCTGCGGTCCGGGCAGGAAGGCCAGCGGATGGGGCCGTTCGCCCAACGCCACCAGATACCCGTCATGCCCCGGCGCGATCCTCGCCAGAAGCTCCGCGTCCGTGGCATTGCCCGCCACTACCTTGAGGCCCTGTGCCGGCGCCAGCTTCGACGGGTCGCGCACCAGCGCCGTGACGGTGTGGCCCGCCGTCAGCGCCGCCTCGGTGAAGGCCCGCCCGGTGCCGCCCGTCGCGCCAAGGACCAGTATCCGCATCGTCTTCCTCGCCAGTTGTCCACTTCCCTGCCCGACATGGGCGCCAGGGCCTGCGCTGTCCAGCCGGGGCCGACTGCGGGGCGGTGTTAAGGGTTTCTTCATCACGATGGGCGACCTCCGGAGGCATGAGCCACGACCCCGCCTTCCGCGAAGCCCCGCTGCCGCTCCTGCCGTTGGACGAGGCGGTGCCCCAGGCGCTGCCGCCGGGCCGGCTGCCGTCCTACATCGCCGACCACCGTAAGCGGCTGCGCGCCCGCTTCATGGAGGGCGGCGCCACGGCCATGCCGGATTACGAGTTGCTGGAACTGGTGCTGTTCCGCGCCATCCCGCGCCAGGACGTCAAGCCGCTGGCGCGTCGGCTGCTGGAGGCGTTCGGGGATTTCAACCGCGTCCTCTCGGCCCCGCCCACGCGGCTGCAGCAGGTCACGGGCGTGGGCGAGGCAGTGGTGCAGGAGCTCAAGATCGTCGAGGCCGCGGCCCAGCGTCTCGCGCGCGCCCGCGTCATCAACCGCCCCGTGATCTCCAGCTGGGCGGCGCTGCTGGACTACTGCCACACCGCCATGGCGCATGGCGAGGTGGAGCAGTTCCGGGTCCTCTACCTCGACCGCAAGAACACCCTGATCGCAGACGAAGCGCAGGCGAGGGGCACGGTGGACCATGTCCCGGTCTACCCGCGCGAAGTGGTCAAGCGCGCGCTGGAGCTCAACGCCTCGGCCCTGATACTGGTGCACAACCACCCCTCGGGCGACCCCACCCCATCCGAGGCCGACATCATCATGACCGCCCGCATCCAGGCCGCGGCCGAGACGCTGGGCGTGACCCTCCACGACCATCTGATCATTGGCAAGGAGCGGGAGTTGAGCTTCCGCTCAGAAGGGTATCTCTGAGCGACCCCCCTATCCGCTATGGTCTGCAGCGCGGTCGCAGGCGTCATTCCGCGCACCGTTCACGCAACGCTGTGCCCCCGCTCGGGGCGGCGCCTTGGGCACTGATGCGAACCGGTAGACCGGCTCCCCGCGCTTCAGGACGTATACGGAGGCCGCGCCTCAGGCTGGAAGCGGGTCGGTGCGGTAGAGGCGGATCTTCAGCCCGCCATGGGGGATCGGCGGACCGGGCGGGCCGAAGGGCAGGCCTGTGGCGCGCGCAAGCTCGGGCGTGGCGGTCACCAGCCCGACGCGCCAGCCCGCGAAGCGCGCTTGCAGCCGCGCGCCCAGCGCCCCGTGCAGCGCCAGCAACGCCTTGCGGTCCCCGATGCGGGCGCCATAGGGCGGGTTGACGATCACGAGGCCCGGCCGGCCCTCGGGCGGCTCCGCCTCGCTGACCGGCCGGCGGTGAAAGGCCACGAGGCCCTCCACCCCCGCGCGGCCGGCATTGGCCTTGGCTGCAGCAATCGCGCCTTGGTCGCGGTCCGAGCCGATCAGCCGCGGCGGGCTCTCGGGCGCGCGCCCTGCAGGCAGGGCGGCCGCCCGCATCGCCGCCCAGGCCGCCGGATCGAAGCCCGCCAGATGCTCGAAGGCAAAGCCCCGCGACCGGCCCGGGGGCAGGCCCGCGGCCATCTCGGCGGCCTCCAGCACGAAGGTGCCCGAGCCGCACATCGGATCCACCAGCGCCTCGCCCGGGGCATAGTCGCAGGCGCGCAGGAACAGCGCCGCCAGCGTCTCGCGCATCGGCGCCTTGCCCACCGCCTGTTTGTGGCCGCGCCGGTGCAGCGGCTCGCCGGAGCTGTCGATGCTGAGGGTGCACAGATCGTCCTCGATCCGGACCTTCAGCGTCAGGCAGGGCCCTTCCTCGGGCAGGCCGGTCAGGGCACGCACCCCCGCTTCCTCCCGCAGGGCGCGCACGACGCGCTGGACCACGGCCCCTTCATGGTAGATGCGGGACCCTCGGCAGCTCGCCTCCACCCGCACCGGGGTTTCGGTCCGCAGAACGGCCCCCCAGTCGAAGCGCCGGGCGCGCTTGTCGAGCTGGGCCACATGCAGCGCCCTGAACGCCCCGATCCGCACAAGCACGCGCGAGGCGCCCCGCAGCATCAGGTTTGCGCGCCACACCTCGGGCCAGCCGCCGCGGAGGACGACGCCGCCCGGCACGGCGCGCGCCCCGGTGAATCCGACCGTGGCCGCCTCGGCGCACAACTCGGGTTCAAACCCCGGCGGGGCGGCCAGAAATATCTCCAGATCCGATGCCATGGGCCGCGTCTTATCCCCGCGGCCCCGCCGAGGCGAGGGGGCCGCGCGCGGCCCGCACCGTCACTCGCTGCGCCGGTTCGCCTCCATCCCGTCCATGGCGTTCTTCAGCCCGGGCACCAAACCCGCCAGTTCCATCGGGAAGGGGAAGATGATGGTGGAGTTCTTCTCGCCCGCGATGATGTTGAGCGAAGACAGATAGCGGAGCTGCATCGCACCGGGGTCCTTGGCCATGATCTGCGCGGCCTCCAGCAGCTTCTGCGCGGCCTGCTCCTCACCCTCGGCGTTGATGACCTTGGCGCGGCGCTCGCGCTCGGCCTCGGCCTGGCGGGCGATCGCGCGGATCATGCTCTCGTTGATGTCCACATGCTTGATCTCCACGTTGGCCACCTTGATGCCCCAGGCATCGGTCTGGGCGTCGAGCAGGCCCTGGATGTCGTTGTTCAGCGCGTCGCGCTCAGACAGCATCTCGTCAAGGTCGTGCTTGCCGAGGACCGAGCGCAGGGTGGTCTGCGACAGCTCCGAGGTGGCGGCCATGAAGTTCTCCACCTGGATGGTGGCCCGCTCGGCGTCGACCACGCGGAAATAGATCACCGCGTTGACCCGCACCGACACGTTGTCCTTGGAGATCACGTCCTGGCTCGGCACGTCGAGCACCTTGACGCGCATGTCCACCCGCACCGCCTGCTGCAGCCCGGGGATCACGAGGATCAGGCCAGGGCCCTTCACCCCGGTGAAGCGGCCGAGGGTGAAGATGACGGCACGTTCGTATTCGCGCAGGATCTTGATGGCCGAGGCAAACAACGCGACCAGGAAGATCACGAGGATACCGATGAAGCCGAAGTCGAACAGTAAGTCCATGTGCTCCTCCTGACCCCGTTCGGGGCCGTTGGGGGGCGCCGGCGCCCCCGGTGAATAGGGCCTCAGCCCGGCCGTTCGGCGCGCGCTTCGACGGACAGGGTGAGCCCGTCAATCGCCGTCACGCGCACTGCATCTTCAGGGTTCAGGCCGGCCGGCCCCTTGGCGAGCCAGCGTTCGCCATGCACGAAGACATGGCCGCGGGTGCCGTCCCAGTCGGTGACGTGACCGGGCGCGCCCACCATGTCCTCGGCCCCAGTGACCACCTTTGCCTTGAAGGACCGCCGCGCCAGCGTCGCCACGATGAAGGTGGAGATCACACCGGCCGCGGCCACCCCGGCCACCAGCGGGATCGAGATGTCGATGCCGGGCGCATCGGTGTCGACAAGGATCAGCGCCCCCAGCACCAGCGCCACCGTGCCGCCGATGCCCAGGATACCGAAGGAAGGCGCGAAGGCCTCGGCCACGATCAGCGCGAGCCCCAGCAGGATCAGTCCTGCGCCGGCATAGTTCAGCGGCAGCAGCGCCAGCGAATAGAGCCCCA
>SKMM01000026.1 GCA_007121055.1 Paracoccaceae bacterium
CCCCGACGTCTATATCGAGAAATACCTCGGCCGCCCCCGCCACATCGAGATCCAGGTCTTCGGCGACGGCCGTGGCCACGCCGTCCACCTCGGCGAGCGTGACTGCTCCCTCCAGCGCCGCCACCAGAAGGTGCTCGAAGAAGCGCCGGGGCCGGCCATCGACGCCGAGACCCGCGCCCGCATCGGCGCCATCTGCGCCGAGGCCGTGGCCAAGATGGGCTATTCCGGCGCCGGCACCATCGAGTTCCTCTATGAGGACGGCGAGTTCTATTTCATCGAGATGAACACCCGCCTTCAGGTGGAACACCCCGTCACCGAGGCCGTCTTCGGCGTCGACCTCGTGCGCGAGCAGATCCGCGTCGCCGCCGGCCACCCGCTCTCCTTCCGCCAAGAGGACCTTGTCCCCAACGGCCACGCCATCGAGGTCCGCATCAACGCCGAACGCCTGCCCAGCTTCTCGCCCTGCCCAGGCCGGGTGAAAACCTTCCACGCCCCCGGCGGCCTCGGCGTGCGCATGGACTCAGCCCTCTACGGCGGCTACGTCATCCCCCCCTATTACGACAGCCTGATCGCAAAACTGATCGTCCACGGGCGCGACCGCCCGGAGGCGCTGGCCCGCCTCGACCGCGCGCTCGGCGAGATCATCATCGACGGCGTGGACTCGACCCTTCCGCTCTTTGAAGCCCTCCTCGCAGAGCCGGACATCCGCGCCGGCGACTACACCATTCACTGGCTCGAGCAGTTCCTCGCCCAGCCCCGCGGCTGATCCCCGCTCTCGGCGCCAGCAGCGGGCTAAACCCAAGGGCGCAGCCTTCGCCACGCCGGGCCTGCCCACCGGGGGCATTGTCGGTACCGCTCCAAGGCTCCGCGCCGCCGGTGAGCGGTGAACGCGGTTCACGCCCCCGGTCTTTCGCCCAGCGGCGCCCGGGTCGGCCGTCAACTCATCTCCCCGGACCACGGCGCCGCCGCTTGCCCTGCCCAGCGCCCCGTGGCGAGGCAGGCGGTCAGAAGGTAGCCGCCCGTGGGCGCCTCCCAGTCCAGCATCTCGCCCGCCGCGAACATCCCGGGCAGGGCGCGCAGCATCAGGCCCTCGTCCAGCGCCGCCCGCGTGATCCCGCCTGTGGTGGAGATCGCCTCGTCCATCGGCCGGGGTCCGGCATGCTCCAGCCGTACCGCCTTGACGCAGGCCGCCAGTCGCTCGGGGTCGCGGGGCAGGGGCCGGGCGCATTCCTGCAGCAGCGCCAGCGCCGCGGGCTTCAGCCCCAGCGCCTTGCGCAGCCGTGCCGAGGTTGTCTCCCGCGCGGGCCGCGCGGCCAGCCGCGCGGCCATCTCCTCAAAGTTCAGGTCCGGGCAGAGGTCCACCACGAGGGGCGCCCCCTCCCGCAGCTCCCGTCCCAGCGTATAGATGCCGCCCCCTTCCACCCCCCGGGCCGACAGCACGAACTCCGCCCGCACGCGCCGGTCCCCGGCCGACAGCGCAACCCCCTTCACCGGCTGTCCGAAATGGGGTCTCATGTGCGCCGACCAAATCATGCAGAGCCCCATGTTCGCCGGCCGGAACGGCGCCAGCGCCACGCCGCGGGCGGCGAGCCAGGGCGCCCAGGCCCCGTCCAAGCCGAGCCGTGCCCAGCTCGCGCCCCCCAGCGCCAGCACCGTCACCCGGGGCGCCAGAGCCCGCCGTCCTTTGGGCGTGTCGAAAGCCAGGCCCTCGCCTTCCCAGCCGACCCAGCGCCAGCGTGTCCGGACCTCCACCCCCAGCCCTGCCAGCCGCGCAAGCCACGCC
The DNA here is from genome assembly GCA_007121055.1 of Paracoccaceae bacterium. GTDB lineage: Bacteria > Pseudomonadota > Alphaproteobacteria > Rhodobacterales > Rhodobacteraceae > Rhodobaculum. The sequence continues at coordinate 1,784 of SKMM01000026.1, forward strand.
CGCAGGAGTGGTGAGGCCTTCATCGCGACGGGAAACACCCGACCCGAGGAGCCGGTGAAGACCTCCTGCCCGAGCCCCCGGGCCCAGCCCTGCACCTCCTCCGGTCCGAAGGCCTTGAGCATGGGCGCGAGCCACCCAGCAGCCTCCGCATAGGCCGCGACAAACCGCTCGGCCGGCTCCGCCTTGGTCAGGTTCAGCCCCGACTTGCCCGCCATCAGGAATTTCCGCCCGAGGCTGGGCTTGGCGTCCACCACCAGCACTGACCGCCCGGCGCGGGCCAGCTCCTCGGCCGCCATCAGCCCCGCCGGGCCGCCGCCGATCACCAGGGCGTCACGGGCCTCCGGCGCCACTCAGGACCTGCGCCCGTGCACGCCATAGCCGGAAAAGGCCGCCGCCGTCTCGGCGATCTCGGCGTCGCTCAGCACATGCCCGCCGCCGATCTGCAGGAGGTGAACGTACTGGTGCGCCAGCGCCTCAAGCTCGCCCGCCAGCCAGACCGCCCGCGTCAGGTCGCCCGCCGCCGTCAGCATGCCGTGGTTGGCCATCAGGCAGCCGAGCCGGCCCTCCATGGCCGCCACCACCTCGGCGGACAGCTCAGGCGTGCCGAAGCGCGCATAGCCCGCCACCCGGATCTCCGGGCCGCCGAAGGCAGCGATCATGTAGTGGATCGCCGGGATCGGCCGCCGCGCGATGGCGAGGATCGTCGAGAAGGGCGCATGGGTGTGCACCACCGCCCCCAGCTCCGGCCGTGCCCGCAGCAGGTCCAGATGGAACCGCCACTCGGACGAGGGCTTCAGCGGCCCCTCCCAGCCCCCGTCGGGGTCGTCGAGCGCCATGAGGGCCAGCATCTCCGGCTCCAGTTCGGCGGCTGTCACGGCGGAGGGCGTCACCAGCACCCGGTCTGCGTCCAGCCGCGCCGAGACATTGCCCGAGGCCGCCCGGTTCAGGCCCATCCGGTCCAGTGCCTTCACCTGCGCGACGACCGCCTCCCGCACCGGAGCCTCGGCGGGGCAGGGGGCCTGCGCGCTCACGCCGCGCGGTCGGGGAACAGGGCGGCGAGCCCCTCGGGCGTCGCCGGCGCGATCCCGCGCTCGGTGATGAGGCCGGTGACCAGCCGCGCGGGCGTGACGTCGAAGGCGGGGTTCGCCGCCGGTGTCGCCTCGGGGCTGATCCGCACCATTCCGACCGAGCCGTTCGGCATCCGCCCCTGCACGAGGCTGACCTCGTCGCCCGAGCGTTCCTCGATCGGGATCTCGGCGACGCCATCGGACACTGTCCAGTCGATGGTGGGCGAGGGCAGGGCGACGTAGAAGGGCACGCCGTTGTCCTTGGCCGCCAGTGCCTTGAGATACGTTCCGATCTTGTTGCAGACGTCGCCCCGGGCGGTGGTGCGGTCGGTGCCAACGATCACCATGTCCACCTGGCCATGCTGCATCAGATGCCCACCGGCGTTGTCCACGATCAGCGCATGGGGGATGCCGGCGCCGGCCATCTCCCAGGCGGTCAGATGGGCGCCCTGGTTGCGCGGCCGGGTCTCGTCCACCCAGACATGCAGGGGAATGCCCGCGGCATGGGCGTGGTAGAGGGGCGAGGTCGCGGTGCCCCAATCCACCGTCGCGAGCCAGCCTGCGTTGCAGTGGGTGAGGATGCGCACCGGCTCGCCCGGCGCCTTGCGCGCGGCGATCTCCTCGATCAGCGACAGCCCATGGGCACCGATCAGGCGGTTCGTCTCCACATCCTCGTCGCAGATCTCGGCGGCGCGCGCATAGGCCGCCTGCGTCCGCCGCTCCGGCGCCAGCGGCGCCAGCCGGCCGCGCAGGTCATCGAGCGCCCAGCGCAGGTTCACCGCCGTGGGCCGTGTGGCCATCAGCGCGGAATACGCTGCCTCCAGCGCCCGGTCCGACGCGTCCGCCCGCATCGCCAAGGCCATGCCATAGGCCGCTGTGGCTCCGATCAGCGGCGCGCCCCGCACCCACATGTCGCGGATAGCCACCGCCGCGTCGTCCATGGCCTCCAGCGGCCGCACCACGAACTCGTGCGGCAGCCGCGTCTGGTCGATGATCTCCACCCGCCAGCCGTCGCCGGCCAGCCAGATCGAGCGATAGTCCCGGTCGCCTACATGCATTCCACTCTCCTCCGGCCATGATGCCCGAGCCGCCGGACCCTCACAACCCGCGCGCATGTTCGAATCGCTGCCGCGCGATGGCCTCGTGGTGCTCGCTGCGGCGCAGGTCGTGCAATTCCTTGGCGACATAGTCGAGATGCGATTCCACCGCAGCCCGCGCCGCCGCCGGGTCGCGGGCCTGCACCGCCTCGTTGATCGCGCGGTGCTGGTCCAGCAGCATGTCCCGCGTGGTGCGCTGCTTGAACATGGATTGGCGGTTGTAGAACACGCCCGCGCGCAGCAGGTCGAACATCGCCCGCATCAGGTGGAGCATGACCACGTTGTGCGACGCCTCGATGATGGCGAGGTGGAACTCGGCGTCCAGCCGCGCCTCGTCGCTGGGATCGCGCTTGGTGTGCGCGGCCTCCATCTTGCGAAACAGCGTGTCTACCACCGCGAGGTCGGTGTCCGACCCCTCCGCCGCCGCGCGTTCGGCGGCCAGCCCCTCGAGGTCCCGGCGGAAGGCGACATAGTCGAACAGCGCCTCGTCATGGCTGGCAAAGAGCTGCGTCAGCGCGTCGGAAAACACTGAGCCCAGCACATCGGCCACATAGACCCCCGAGCCCGCCCGCGACACCAGCAGGCCGCGCGCCTGAAGGTCCGCGAGCGCGTCGCGCAGGGACGGGCGCGACACGCCCATCCGCTCGGCCAGATCGCGCTCGCCGGGCAGGCGCTCGCCCGGGCGCAGGATGCCGCGCAGGATCAGAAGCTCGATCTGGCGCACCACGCCGGCGCTGAGCCTCTCGGACTGGACCTTCTGGAACGGCATGCGGCGCCTCCTCCCCGACGGCCGGTCAGAAGATATGACCGGTCAGCGGGGCGCCGCAATTGCAAATTTCCGAAACCCGGGCTGCGCGCCGGGCCGGTCGCCTGCATCCGGGCCAGATCCCTGGCCCGCAAGGTCCTCAGGTCTGGTGCGGGATGATCGTGATTTCCACCCGGCGGTTCTGCCGCCGCCCTTCGGCCGTGTCGTTCGAGGCGATGGGCTGGGTGAGGCCTGCCCCGCTGGTGACGATGCGCCGCGCGTCCACGCCCGCGCCGCGCAGCACGCTGGCCACCGAGGCCGCCCGCCGCTCCGACAGGGTCTGGTTGTGGGCGGCCGAGCCGGTGTTGTCGGTGTGGCCCACGATGTTGATCGAGGTGTCGGGATAGCGGTTGAGGCTGCCGGCCAGCACCCGCAGATCGGCCTGCAGGTCGGGGCGCAGCTGCGCGCTGTCGATGTCGAACAAGAGGTCCTGCGGCATGGTCAGCACCAGCGACTGGCCGGTGTTCACGATCTGCGTGTCCTGTCCCATGTCGCGGCGCAGTTCGGCGGCCTGGGCATCGAGCCGCTGCCCGATCAGCCCGCCCACCGCCGCGCCGACCCCCGCGCCCACCGCGGTGCGCAGCAGACGGTCGCTGCCGGAGCGGTCGATCCCGGTGATCAACCCCGCCGTGCCCCCGACCACGGCGCCCGCCAGCGCGCCCTGCCGCGCCCGCTCGTTGCCGTCGTTGGCTGTGGTGGTGCAGGCGGTCAGCCCGAGGGCCGCGCCGGCGGCAAGGGCAAGGGACAGGCGAGGGGTCATGGCGGGCATCTCCGTGTGCACATCGCAGGGGCCGGGGCACCCTGCGGCCACATCATACCGCCTGCGCCCGGGCGCGTGCCAGCCCTGTTTGTGCCCAAGCGCGCGGCCGTGATGCGCCGCCCGCGCCGCCCGGGGCTCGCGCCCGAAGCCGCGATGCCCTAGAGTCGGGGCATGAAGGATGTGACGATCAGCAGGCTGTTGCCGCGGAGCCTGTATGGCCGCGCCGCGCTGATCCTGCTCCTGCCCATCCTGAGCCTGCAGCTCCTCGTCTCGGTGGTGTTCATCCAGCGCCATTACGATGGCGTGGCCGAGCAGATGACCCGCAACATCGCCGTCAGCCTGCGCTATCTTCTGGCACAGGTCGAGGCCGCGCCGGACCCCGCTGCGGCGCGGGCCGAGGCGGCGGCGCTGGTGGGGCCGCTGGGGCTTCAGGCGCGGCTGCCGGTGCGGCAGGCGCCCCCGTCAGGCGACCTGCGCCATTGGGACGACCTGACCGGCCGGGCCGTCATCGCCACGCTGCGGGCCGATCTGCCGGGGGTGCGCGCGGTCGATCTGGTGACGGTCCGGCGAACGGTGCAGCTTTGGCTCGACACCTCGCACGGCCCTTTGCTGATCAGCCTGGAACGCCACCGGGTCTCGGCCTCCAACCCGCACCAGCTTCTGGTGATCGTGATCTTGAGCGGCCTTTTGATGGCCGCCATCGCCTATGTGTTCCTGCGCCGCCAGCTGCGCCCGATCAAGCAACTCTCGCAGGCCGCCGAGGCCTTCGGCAAGGGCCGCACGTTGCCCTACCGGCCGCGCGGCGCCACCGAGGTGCGCGCAGCGGGCCAGGCCTTCCTGGCCATGCGCGACCGCATCGAGCGGCAGATCGAGCAGCGCACGCTGATGCTGTCGGCCGTCAGCCACGACCTGCGCACGCCGCTGACACGGCTGCGGCTGGGGCTGGCGCTGATGGAGGAGGGGCCCGAGACCGAGGCGCTGGCCGGGGATGTGGAGGACATGGAGCGGCTGGTCGAGTCCTTCCTCGCCTATGCCCGCGGGACCGCCACCGACGAGCCGGTGCCCACCGACCTCGCCGAACTCGTTCGCGCGGCGGCGGCCCGGGCCGGGCGCGACGGGCTGACGGTGGAGGTGGAGGGGGCGGACACGCCGGTGTGGCTGGGCCTGCGGCCGCAGCTGGTGGCCCGCGCGCTCGACAATCTGCTGGGCAATGCCGGCCGCCACGCCGCCCGCGTGCGCGTGGGCCTGCGCGCGGCACCCGGCGCCTGCCGCATCGTGGTCGAGGATGACGGCCCCGGCATCCCCGCCGCCCCGCGCGCCGAGGCCATCCAACCCTTCGCCCGCCTCGACGCCGCCCGCAACCG
>SKMM01000077.1 GCA_007121055.1 Paracoccaceae bacterium
CGGCGCTGCGGGCAGGTCCAGCCGCTGTGCCGCGGTCAGCATCAGCGGCGGCAGGGGCGCGGCCCGCGTGCCCGGTCGACGTTCGAGCCGCAGCGGCGGCACGGGCGTGTCGGGGCGGTCCGCCACGAGGCGGCGCAGCGACACGATGACGTCGTCGGACCCTGTCTCCGATCCAGTGTCGGCGGCGGCGGAGAGGCGGTGGACGGGCAGTGTGTCGGGCATGGCGCGGTCCTTCTGACACCGGGGCGTGTGCCCCTCCTGGGTGGGGGATCAGGGTTGCAGGCGTTCCAGCACGCGGTCCAGGCGCTCCCCCTGCAGGCTGCGCTTGGGGGCGTTGCGGACCAGGTTGAAATAGGCCTCCGGGTCGTAGGTGGGGATGCCGAGGCCCAGATGGTCCACGGTCATCAGCCCCATGGAGGCCAGCAGCCGGTAGACGGCCAGCGTCCGCCCGGTGTCCGCGGCCACCCGGTCCACCCGGGCGTCGAGCAGCTCCTGCTCGGCGTTGAGCACGTCGAGCGTGGTGCGGGCGCCCAGCTCGGCCTCCTGGCTCACGCCCTCGAAGGCGGTTTGCGCGGCCTCGATCTGGCGGTCGCTGGCCTCGATCCGGGCCCGCGAGACCGCAATGCTGGACCAGGAAATGCCCACCTCCTCGAGCACCTCGACGGTGGTCTGGTGCAGGTTGGCCCGGCTCGCGTCGCGCTGCGCGATGGCCTGGCGCGACAGGGCGGGGTTGCGCCCGCCGGTATAGAGCGGCCGGCTGTAGCTGAGCCCCACCGAGGACTGGTCCCGGCGGTTGTCGTCGATGGCGAGGTTCACCGACCCGGTGACGCTGCCCCGGCTCAGCGCGGCGACGCGCTGCGCGTTGAGATCGGCGGCCGTCACCTCGAGCTGGGCCTGTCGGATGGCCGGGTGGCGGTCCCGCGCCACGCCCTGGGCCTCGGTAAGGCTTGCGGGAATGGCGGGCAGGGCAGGGGGGGCTGCCGGCCGGCCCGCGTCGGTGCCGGTGGCGGCCAGGTAGGCCTCGCGGGCGACGGCCACATCACCTTCGGCGGCGGCGAGCTGGCTGCGGGCGCCGGCGAGCCGCGCCTCGGCGATGGAGACGTCGGTTCGGGTGATCTCGCCCACTTCGAACCGGTCGCGGGCGGCCTGCAGCTCCTGGTCGATCAGCCGGACGTTGGCCTCGCGCAGCTCCAGCGTGGCGATGGCCGCGCGCAGTTCCAGGAACGCCGCCACCGCGTTCAAGAGCACCCGCTGCTCCAGCCCCACCAGGGCCGCGCGGGTGGCCAGCACCTGCGCCTCGGACGCCTCGACCGCCAGCCGGTTGCGCCCGAAGTCGAAGACGGTGATCTCGCCCGACAGCGCGATCTGCGCCGACAGGTCCTCCTGCCGCGTCGTGCCGCCGGCCAGGGGGTTCTGGACCTGCGCACTGCGCGCTTCGGCCCGGGCGACGAAGTTGATCACGGGCCGCAGCGCGGCCACCGCCTGCGCCACATCCTCGTCGGCGGCCCGCAGCAGGGCACGGTTCTGGTCCAGCAGGTTGGAGTTGCGATAGGCCGCGATCAGCGCGTCGGTGAGGGTCTGCGCCCCCGCCGGCAGCCCCCCCGCCAGCGCCACGGCGATTGCGATCGCGGCGGCGCCCCCCAGCCGCCTCACAGCTGGAACTCCCGCTTGCGGGCAAAGCCCGGCAGCACCGGGGCCGCGGCGTTGAACAGGCTGCGCCAGACCATGCCCTCGGGCGTGCGGTGGCCGATGCGGACCGTGCCCAGCGCGCCGTCCATGAACACTGCGCCCACGCGCCCGCCCGGCCGCAGCTGGGTCACCAGCGCCTCGGGAAAGACCTCGATGCCGCCCTGCAGCACGATCACGTCGTAGGGCCCGTGTGCGGCCGCCCCGTCGGTCAGCGCGCCCGCGATCACGCTGGCATTGTCGGCCCCGATCTCGGCCAGCAGCGCCTCGGCCTCCTCGGCCATCCCGGTGACCTCCTCGACCCCGACGACGGCCCCGGCCATCCGCGCCAGCACGGCGGTGGAATAGCCCAGCCCGCAGCCCAGATCGAGCACGGCCTCCTCGGGTTGAAGGTCCAGCGCGTCGCAGATCTTGGCCAGCGTCCGCGGCTCCAGCAGCACCCGCCCCGGCGCCAGCGGCAGGTTCTCGCCCACATAGGCCGCCTCGCGCCGGGCGGCGGGCACGAACCTTTCGCGCGGGACCGCGAGCATGGCGTCGATGACCGGGAACTTGGTCACGTCGGAGGGGCGGATCTGGGTGTCGACCATGATCAGCCGGCGCGCTGCGTAGTCGGTCATGCTGCTGCTCGCGGGGTTGTTATTGTTAAATCCACCATGCCACAGCCGCCCGGTCGCGGCAACTGCGCGTGGGGCCGGTGGGCGGGTTGCCGCAACGCTCCGCGCTCAGGCCAAGGCCCCCTCCAGCCCGTAGCGGGCAAGCTCGTCGTAATGCGGCCCCTCGCGGCCCAGATGCGAGCGGTAGAGCGCGAAGGCCGCGATTTCGGCGGGGCCTGCGCGGAACCCGTCCTGGTCGACGATGCCGCGCAGGAGGCGCGTCCGGTCGGCCTCGTCCAGCCGCCGCCAGTCGAGCCGCGCGAGCGTCACATGGGGCGTGAACCGCCGCCGCTCGGGGTCGAGCCCGACCTCGTCCATCGCCCGCAGCACCTTGCGCTGCAGCCGCGCCAGCGGTTCGGAGGGCTCCACGCCGGCGTGCACCGAGCGCGGCGTGCGTCCGCCGAACGCCGAGACCCCCCGCAGGGTGAGGTCGAAGGCCTGCGCCCGCAGCGCCTCCAGCGCATGGTGGAGGTCCTCCACCAGCGGGGCGGGCTGCTCGCCCACGAAGGCCAGCGTCAGGTGCAGGTTCTCGGGCGGGACGGGCCGCACCGCCGGGCGCGGCAGGTGCAGCAGCGACTGCACCAGCATCAGGCGCTGGCGCAGCGTCACCGGCAGGGGCAGGGCCACGAAGGCGCGGATCATGGGCCATGCCTGCCCGACCCCGCGGGCCCGCGCAAGGCCCCGGCCCCCTGTCCGTTCCGTCCCCCGGCGGCTATGTGTGGGGCAGATGCACACCACGGGAGGCACCATGACGGGCGAGCGGGCAGAGGACAGGCGGGTGCTGCGGGTCACCGGCGCGGACCGGCGGACCTTCCTGCAGGGGCTGGTGACGAACGACCTGCGCAAGCTCGACCGCGGCCCGGTCTATGCCGCGATCCTGACGCCGCAGGGGAAATACCTGGCCGACTTCCTGATGCTGGCCGAGCCCGAGGCGATCCTGATCGACGTCAAGGCCGACCTCGCCGAGGCCCTGCTGCGCCGGCTGCAGATGTACCGCCTGCGGGCCGACGTGCAGATCGCGCCCACCGAGCTGACGGTCACCCGCGGCCTTGGCACGCCCCCCGAAGGCGCCGTTGCCGACCCCCGCCACGCTGCCCTTGGCTGGCGCCTCTACGGCGCTGGTGACGGCACGGATCCGCAGATCGACTGGGACGGCATCCGGGTGGCCAACTGCATCCCCGAGACGGCCGTCGAGCTGGTGCCCGAGCAGACCTTCATCCTGGAGGCGGGCTTCGAGCGCCTGGGCGGCGTCGACCACCGCAAGGGCTGCTATGTGGGGCAGGAAGTCACCGCGCGGATGAAACACAAGACCGAACTTCGCAAGGGCCTGGTGACGGTCGAGGTCACCGGCCCCGCCGCGCCCGGCGACGCGATCACCGCGGACGGCCGCCCGGCCGGAACGCTGCACACCCGCTCGGGCGACCGCGCCATCGCCTATCTGCGCTTCGATCGCGCCACAGGCCCCATGCAGGCGGGCGAGGCCGTGGTCCGCTGGGCCGACGCAGAGACCCTCGCCTGACGGACCGCCTGCGGGGAGACGGCGCTGCGCCGGCCGGTCCCGCGGCCGCCCTCAGCCCTCCGCCCGCACCGCCTCGGCGATGGCCACGGCCAGCTGCGGCAGGGTGGTCTCGCTCAGCCCCGCGATGTTCGCCCGCCCGTCCGGCACCAGGTAGATGGCGTGCTCGGCGCGCAGCCGCTCCACCTGCGCGGGGCTCAGCCCCAACAGCGAGAACATCCCCCGCTGCCCCGTCAGGAAGTCGAACCGCGCCGTCCCCGTGGCCTCGCGCAGCGCCGCCGCCAGCGCCGCGCGCAGGTCCCGCACCCGGTGGCGCATGGCGTCGAGTTCGGCCTGCCAGTCGGCGCGCAGCACCGGGTCTTCGAGAATCGTCGTCACCACCCGCGCGCCATGGTCGGGGGGAAAGGCGAAATTCTTGCGGTTGAGCGACTGCAGCGCGCCGCCCGTGGCCCGCGCGGCCCGCCCGCCATCGCACAGCGCCAGAACCAGCCCGACCCGCTCGCGGTACAGGCCGAAGGATTTCGACCCGCTGGCGGCCACCAGCACCTCCGGCAGCCGCGCGGCCAGCAGGCGCAGCCCCGCGACGTCCTCCTCCACGCCGTCTCCGAAGCCCTGATAGGCCACGTCCACCAGCGGCAGAAGGCCGCGGGCAGCAAACAGATCGGCCACCGCCGCCCATTCCGAGGCGTCGAGGTCGGCCCCGGACGGGTTGTGGCAGCTGGCATGCAGCACCACCACATCCCCGGCCCGCGCCTGCCCGAGCTCGGCCAGCATCGCCGCCGCATCCGCCCGGCCGTCGGCGCCCAGGTAGCTGTGCAGCCGCACCCCCATGCCCAGCTCGTCCGCGATGGCGGCGTGGTTGGGCCAGGAGGGCCGGCCGATCCAGACCTCGGCCCCGGGATTGGCCATCCGCACCAGCGCCAGCGCCTGCCGGATCGCCCCGGATCCGCCGGGCGTCGCCACGGCGGCCGCCCGGTCGCCCGGCGAGGCTCCCAACAACAGCCCCTCCATGGCCGCGATGAAGCGGGGATCGCCCGCCAGCCCCAGATAGCCCTTGGTCTCCTGCGCCGCGAGCATCCGCGCCTCGGCCGCGGCCACCGCCGCCATCACCGGGGTGCGGCCCGCGGCATCGCGATAGACACCCACGCCCAGATCGACCCGATGGGGCCGGTCGTCGGCGGCAAAGCGCTGCATCAGCGCGATGATCGCATCCGGCGCGGGCGCCTCCAGCCGGGAGAACAGCGTCATGGCGCCCACCGGTCGGGGTCCAGATCGCGGCCCAGCACCCGGCTGCGTTCTTCGGCGCGCACCACCTCGAAGCCGTTCTGCTGATAGACCGACAGGGCCCGCGGATGGTCCAGCGAGCAGGTGTTCACTGTCAGCCGCTGCAGCCCCGGCCGCTCCCACGCCGTCAGCACCGCGGTGCGCACCAGATAGCGGCCATAGCCGCGCCCGACCGCCTGCGGCACGAGGCCCAGATAGGACAGCTCGGTCGCCTCCCCGTCGGTGGCGTCGAGCACGAAGAAGCCCTGCGGCCAGCCCCCGCGCGTCAGCGTCCACAGCCGCACCGCCGGATCAGCCAGCCAGCGCTCCACCACCCCGTCGGGCTCGGCGTTCATGTCCTCCCAGGCGTGGTCGCGCCCCACCGCGTCATAGAGCGCGCGGAAATACCACACCGGCGGCGCCTCGGCGCAGTGCAGCGCGGCGGGCTGGGGATCGGCGGGCAGCGAGGGCCAGTCATAGCCCGGCCGCGCTGTCATCTCGAGCCAGGTGATGCGATAGCCGACCGTGCCGCCGGCGGGGGTCGGGGGGACCGGCATCAGCCCTTGGCGACCTTGAGATCGCCGTACATGCCCCATTCCGACCAGGATCCGTCATAGACGGCGTGGTGGCGATGCCCCAGCCGTTCCAGCGCCAGATCGATGATGCAGGCCGTCACCCCCGACCCGCAGGTCGAGATCACGGGCTTGTCCATGTCCACCCCCGCGGCGTCGAAGGCCGCGCGCAGGCCGGCTGCGTCCTTCATCGTGCCGTCGGCGTTCAGGAGCGTGCGGTAATGCAGGTTCTTCGATCCGGGGATGTGGCCGGCGCGCAGGCCCGGCCGCGGTTCGGGCGCCTCGCCGCGGAAGCGTTCGGGGCTGCGGGCGTCGAGGATCTCGTGGTCGCCCAGCTTGGCTGCCGCCGCCACCTGGGTGACGTCGCGCACGAGGCCGGCCTGGCGGCTGACGGTGATGTGGCGGTCGCGCAGCATCGGCGGCAGGTCCTCGACCTCCCGCCCCTCGGCCAGCCATTTCGGCAGGCCGCCGTTCAGCACCGCCACGTCGGTCTTGCCCATCAGCCGGAACGTCCACCACACGCGGGCGGCCGAGAACAGCCCCGCGCCGTCATAGACCACCACCTGATGGCCGTCGCCCACGCCCATGGCGCGCATCCGGCTGACGAACTTCTCGGGCGGCGGGGCCATGTGCGGCAGGGCCGAGCGGCTGTCGGCGATCTCGTCGATGTCGAAGAAGCGCGCGCCTGGGATGTGGGCGGCTTCGTATTCGGCGCGCGCATCCCGGCCCTCGTCGGGCAGGTAGTATGACGCGTCGATGATCCGCAGGTCCGGGTCGGCCAGATGCGCGGCCAGCCAGTCGGTGGACACAAGCGTCCGGGGATCGTCGGTCATGCAGATGGCCTCCGGCTGATTACGCCGGTGATAAACGCGCCCCCCGCCCGGCGCAAGGCGCGGGCAGTCCATCAGGCGCCCCGGGCGCCGGCTTCGTCGGTCCGGCCCGTTGGCGGGAACCGCTGCGACCGGAGGAGCGGGGGAAAGTGGGGCCGTCGGCTCGGGCCAGTGCGGAGCGAAGGCCGGCGACGTGGACGTCGCGGAGTAGGGTGCCCCGCCCCTTGGGGGGCAGGGCCATAAGGCTGGTTGGGCGCGTGTCAGGCCGCCGCGGTGCGGCGCCGCGGGCGGTGGCGGCGGGACTTGGCGGCGCCGGCACCGTCC
>SKMM01000130.1 GCA_007121055.1 Paracoccaceae bacterium
AGGCCGAGCGGATCGAAGCGGCGCCGGTCTCAGCGGCGCCGCTCCCTGCGGAGCGCCCGCAAGAGTCCGCGCGCGACACCCGCCGCCCGGGCGGGCGCAGGTCGGGGCGCGGCGATGCCCCCGTGGTGGGCATGGGCGACCATGTGCCCGACTTCCTGCTGCGCGGCTTCTCCACCGCCGGCGCCGACTGACCCGACGTCCCCGGTTGACCCCGGCCACGGAGCTGTACGGCAATTGCGATTGGGCCCGGTTGGCAGCAACTGCAATGGTCGGCGCGGATGGCGTGTGCATTCGGCTGGCGAGAGCAGGTTTACCGGGAACTGTGGGCCGCCCCGTCGTCCGCATGGGCCAGGGCGCAGACCGGCTTGCGCGCCGGACATTCGCGCTCGCCTCAGCGCACGAGGTTTTCCGATATCGGACAGGGCGTTTGGCGAAGCCTCGGCCACGCAGACGGGGGCGGGGTGTCTGTGGACCGGCGACCCGACGCTGCCCCGCGACCTTGCCGGTGTGGCAGCCATGCCGCGCCGCGTCCGATGGCCGCGAAAAGTGGAGCGGCCTTCGAAAAATCCCTTGCAAGGCTCGGGTGCAACTCCTAGGTGCAGGCTCCTAAGAGGCTCCGACCCCAGCTTCGCCACGGGCGGGGGGGCGCTAAGGAGGCTCTGGATTGTCTGCTGGTAAGAAGGGGATGCGCCATGAAGGACGCCAACCTCTTCCAACTGGGGATCGGTCTGGAGACAGGCGCCCACGCGGAAGATTTCCGTGGCCAAACGGCCATTGACCTGTGCGACTCCGGTCGCGAGGACCATTTCATCCGCCGCGACGGGCGGGTGTTCGCCGGCACGCACCTCATCATCGAGGTGGTGAACGGCCATGGGCTGGATGATGAGGAGCGCATCGCGCAGGCCTTTCGGGACTGTGTCGAGCAGTGCGGCGCGACGCTGTTGCACATCCACACCCACAAGTTCAGCCCGCAGGGCGTGAGCGGGGTCGCAGTGCTGGCCGAGAGCCACATCTCGGTGCACACTTGGCCCGAGATCGGCTATGGCGCGTTCGACGTGTTCATGTGCGGCGACGCCGATCCGTGGCGCGCCGTGGATGTGCTCCGGGACGCCTTTGCCACCCCCGACGTGCGGGTGCGCGAGCTGTTCCGCGGCGAGGGCCTGGTGCCCTCCGACCTCGCCGCCTGAGCCGAAGACGCCGCCCCGCTGCGGGGCGGCGCATCATATTGTCCACGCATACCCCGGGAGGCGTCCATGGCCGAATGGATGCAGGAACGGCTGCACAGCGACTATGCCCAGGCCCTCCGCGTCGGGCGCGTGCTCTATGACAGCGAGACCGAGCACCAGCGCCTGCGGCTGTTCGAGAACGACCGTTTCGGGCGCGTGCTGACGCTCGACGACGTGGTGCAGACCACCGAGGCCGACAATTTCATCTATCACGAGATGATGGCCCATGTGCCGATCCTTGCCCATGGTGCAGCGCGACGGGTGCTGATCGTGGGCGGGGGCGATGGCGGGCTGGCGCGCGAGGTGCTGCGCCACGCCGCGGTCACCCATGTCACGATGGTCGAGATCGACGCGGGGGTCGTGGAGTTCTCCAGGACCTACCTGCCAAAGCTGTCGGACGGCGCCTTCGACGATCCGCGCCTTGATCTGGTGATCGACGACGGGGCCGCCTTCATGGCCCGCCCGGGCGACCTCTATGACGTGATCCTGATCGATTCCACCGATCCGGTGGGCCCCGGCGAGGTGCTGTTCACCGAGAGCTTCTATGCACATGCGCGGAACCGTCTGGCCGAGGGCGGAATCCTCGTGACGCAGAACGGCGTGCCGTTCCTGCAGCCCGACGAACTGACCGCCACCATGCGCGCCTTCCAGGCCCTCTTTGCCGACTGGGGCTGCTATCTGTGCGGCGTTCCCAGCTATGCCGGCGGCCCCATGGCGCTGGGCTGGGCGACCGACGGGGTGGCGCGGGACGTGCCGCTGACGACCCTGCAGACCCGCTTCGCCGAGGCCGGCCTGCGGACCGACTACTACACGCCAGAGGTGCACCAGGCCGCTTTCGCTCTGCCTGGCTATGTCCGCCGTCTGCTTCCCTGACGCCGCCCCTGGCGAGGCCTGACGTCAGGGCGCCGGCGCGAACACGACCGTGACCCTGGCCGACACTGTCATCTCCCCCGCCGCGATCGGCATGGCGTCGGCCGCCGCGTCCATGCTGCGCATCATCTGCGGGCGCGGCAGCGAGGCCCCCTCCTCGGTGATGCTCTGCACCGGCCCCAGTGTCAGGCCCGCGGCCTCGGCATGGAGCGCGCCCTTGCGCAGGGCGTCCTGAACCGCCAGTCGGCGCGCCTCGTCGGCCAGCGCGTCGGGGTCCGACAGCCCGAACTGCAGCCCCTCGAAGCGGTTGGCGCCGGCGGCCACCGCTGCCCCCAGCACCTCGCCTATGGCCGCCGTGTCCTGCATCCGCACCCGCAGGGCCGAGCCCGCCTCGAACCCTTCCAGTGTCATGGTGTCGCGATCCTCGCCGCTGCGCCAGAGCGGATGCAGCGAGAGGTCCGAGGTCTGCATCTCGGCCTCGCCCACCCCGGCCTCCCGAAGCTGCGCCATTATCCCCGCCATCGCCTGCGCGGCCGCCTCCAGAGCGGCTTCGGCGGTCTCGGCGCGCTCGCGCACACCGAGGCGCAGCGTAGCAATGTCCGGAACGGCCATCACGCGGCCTTCGCCCACCACCGTGATCTCGGCCGCCGCCCCCGCCACCGGCGCCAGCACGAGCCCCGCCGCCACCGCCAGCCCAGCCCACCTGTGCCCCAACCGATGCCTCATTTCCATGCGCGCGCTCCCTCGCCGGCGACCGCCCAAGCGGCCGTGTTCACCATGCGTTAACTTCGTCTCGGCAGAAAGCCGCTACAGGACCGGAGCCCGCAGAAAGTTGGACTTCTTGCCTGCAACCGGACTGTGATACAGGCGGAACATGACGCCGAATTTCGCACTGACCCTGTCCCATCAGGGTGTCGCCCTCCTGCAACGCGCACCGCGCGGCTGGCTTCTGGTCGGGGAGGTGGCGCTGGACGACCCGGCGATGGACGCAAGCCTCGCCGCGCTGCGCGCCACGGCGCTGAGCATGGCGCCAGAGGGGCTGGCCACGAAGCTCGTCATCCCGCAGTCCGAGATTCTCTACACCGACCTGCCCTCGCCCGGGCCCGACCCGCTGGTGCGCGAGGCGGCGATCCGGGAGGCGCTGGTGGGCGTAACGCCGTATCCGGTGGACCGGCTTGCCTTCGACTGGTCCGGCAGCGGTGACCGGCTGCGCGTGGCCGTCGTGGCGCGGCAAACCTTGGAGGAGGCCGAGGCGTTTGCCGACGCCCATGGCTTTGACCCGGTGTCCTTCGTCGCCCGCCCAGAGGACGGTCAGTTCCTCGGCGAGCCCTTCTTCGGCTTGGCCGCCCGTCTCGGTCCCGCGGCGCAGGTGGAGCGGGACGTGGTGGCAGTGACCGTTTCCGGCCGCGCCGAACGTCCCGCCGCCGAGGTCAAGCCGATTTTCGCCCGCTCCGCCTCGGTCAGCGCCGGGGCTGTGCGCCCCGAGTTCGCCGCGGACGTCCAGGCCCCGCAGGATGGCGACAGTGGCACCGCGCCGGGTGATGCTGAGGCGGTCGCGCCAGTGGATGGTGTGGGGAAAATGAACGAGCCGAAGGTGCAGGCGGTGCGGACATTCGACGCGGCCCATGCCACCTCGGTGCCGGAGCAGGACCCTGCGGCGACCGCGCCTGCGACAGCCGAGGCCACCCGCGACACGGCGCCGGCAGAGGCGCCGCGTGACGGCGAGACGTCGGCGGCAAAGGCCGAGCCCGAGCCCCCTCGTTCCGATCCGCCCTCCGCCAGCGAGCCTGCTGGGCCGGACAGCGCCCGCGCCGCGCAACCGTCGGCTCCAAGCGTCGCGGCGCCGATGGCGCCAGCCCCATCTTCCAGCGCGCCGCAAGTGTGTGTCGAGGGCCACAACCAGCCCCCCCAGCGCGTGGCGCCCATCGTGGAAAAGGCGGGGTCCGCCCCCGATAAGAGGCTGGGCAAGGCAGCGACCGATGGGCCTGCACCCGCAGCCCCGGCGCTGGCGGAGGTCAATCGCGCAGATCCGGCAGGCTGGCGTCGACCCGGATCAGGGGCGCGCATTCCCGTCCCTGAAAAGTCAGAGGTAGCGCAATCCCCGCGCAACCCCGCGCCCGCAATCGAGGCGCCCCCAGCAGACCTGTCGGCGGCCGTTGGCAAGCCGCTGGCAGCCGGGGCCGCGGTGACGCTTGCAACGCTCAAGGAACGGTCGCGCCAACCGCTTGCCGTGGATGGGAGTGCCTCCGAGGCCGAGGCGATGACCGTGTTCGGCGCACGGAAGCGACCGTCACCTCATCCGCGCCCCAGCACCGGCCTGGTGGTGACAGGAGCGCTGGCGCTGGTACTGGCAGCTGTGGGGGTTTGGGCCGCGGTTTTTCTGCCCGAATCGGACCGCAGCGCAGCCCTGGCCCCGGACACCGGAGAGGCCGCAGCCTTGGCTGGATCCGACCTGGCCGTGGAGCAGGCCACCGCTGATACCTTGGCGGAAGTGACCGCGGCAGATCCGGAGGCGCCCGTACCCTTCAACGTCGACGAACCGATCGAGCCTGTGACGGCCGATGCGGATAGCGCCGAAGACCCTGTGCGAGCCGCGGCGGATTCTCGCCCGGGTCGCGCGCCGACGGACGCGCCGGATGGCTTTGCCCAGCCCACCCCAGATGCGGTCGAGGCCCTGGGCCTAGCGCCGCGGCCGCTGGGCCCGGATGATCTGCACCAGGTCCGCCTGGAGGAGATGCTTGCGCCGGCCGATGCCCCCGATGCCCCGACCGGGCCGCGCCTGCCTAACCTTGGCGCGCCGCCCCCTGACATCGAGACCGTGTTGGGGGGTGTCACAGACATGCCGGCCGAGGGTGGACGCGAAGTTACGGGCCAGCCGCCGGAACAAGACGTGGTGGTCGAGGTGCGGACCGGAGCGCCGGACATCGTGCCCGACCTACGCCGCACCCTTCGGTCGCGACATCTTCTGCTGGAGGGCGGCATCGCCGTGCCCGCCGATGCCGAACCCCTGCCGCGCCCGCCGGGTCTGGGCGGGGACGGTACCTTGCGCACACCGCCCGACGTTCCGCTGAGCGGGCCCGCCTCGTCGGACGGCACCGAGTTCGCCACCGCCAGCGCCGAGCCCTCTGCGGCAGAGGGGCAGCAGGGCCGTGATCGGCTGACCTCGACGGGCGAGGACCTTGGCTCCGCACCGATGACCGCCGCACCGCAGACCGGGGGGCAGACGGGTGAGGCAGACCCGGCCGCCGAGCCGGAGGTTGAGGTCCGGAACAGTGCGAGCCTGTGGGCGCCCCGCGCGGTGGCGGATTACGGACAAGCTGGCATCCAGCCGGATGCACTCGCCCGCGCGGTCGGCGCCCCCGAGCGGGACCGTGCCGCGGCCATTGGAGCAAGCCTTGCCGCCGGGGATCGCACCGCGGACCCGGCGTCCGTGCCCGAGGCGCAGGCGGAAGCGGCGGCGGAGACCATCCTTGCCCTGCCAAGCACGGGTCTCGCGCCGCGCGCCAGACCTTCCCGGCTGTCGATCCCGCCCGGCCCCACGCATCTCGTGATCCAGAGCCCAGCGGCGGCAGATCCGCGGCCCCCCCTCCGCCCGGGCAGCATCGTCGATCTCGCCGCCGCGGCTGAGGCACGCCTCGCCTCGGCGACGGAGCAGGCCGTGGCTGCGTCTCCCCTGCCCGGGGTGCGTCCGTCAGATTTCGGTGCCGTCGTCGCTCGGGCCCGTGCGGCGACCACACCGGCAACAGCGACGGCAGCGGCCGCCACGTCCGTTGCTGCTGCGGCGACGCCCCCGGCCTCGGCGGCAGCGACCGCCACAGCGCCCTCATCGCCGGCCGTAGCCGCCCCTACGGCCCCGGTCGCTCAGGCGCCGTCGCTGCCCACCCGGGCCTCCGTGGCCCAGCAGGCGACCGAGACCCGAGCGATCAACCTGCGCCGGGTCAACCTGATCGGCGTTTTTGGCACCAGTTCCCAGCGCCGTGCCCTGGTGCGCCTGTCCAACGGGCAGATCGCCGCGGTGCGGGTGGGCGATCGTCTGGATGGTGGTCAGGTTGCAGCCATCGGCGACAACGAGCTGCGCTATGTGCGGAACGGACGCAACACGGTCCTGCGCATCGGAGGCTGAAGGCACCGCTCTTTTGGGTGCGCCAGCTTCCTGCTGCGGAGCGAACACGGTAGTGCAAGGCAGGGGGAAGAGGGCCGATTTGTAGTCCGGAACAGCGCTGCGAGCTGCGTCATCCCTTCAGGCTGGAGCCGGGGTCCTACGCCGGGATTGGTTTGCGTCGATATGGATGTTGGCGAGTGACGCCGGCCTCCATGCCAAGGCTGCTTCAAGGGTTTTCGTGAACGTGGTGGCGCGGGAAAGAAGCTGTGCTCGGATGCCTCGGTTTTCGGTGTCAGTGTTGTGTTCGAGGCGGCCGGGTCGCAGTGGTGGCGGGTGACGAGAGGCGCCGAGGCGCGACCGATTAGACCCCATGATCGCGGCGTGAGCTGACTGGGTCGGCGGCCTCTCCCGCGGCATTCTCCGTTCGAGGGTTGCGCCAGACGGGCTGGCGCCGAGCCTCAAGAATGGGGGAGAGACCGGAT
>SKMM01000060.1 GCA_007121055.1 Paracoccaceae bacterium
GCCATCGACCGCAAGCAGTTCGGCAAGTCGCTGATCGAGTTCCCCCGCGTCGCCTCGAAACTCGCCATGATGGCGGTGGAGATCATGGTGGCCCGCCAGCTCACCTACTTCTCCGCCCGCGAAAAGGACGCCGAGCGGCGCTGCGACCTCGAAGCCGGCATGGCCAAGCTGCTGGGCGCCCGCGTCGCCTGGGCCGCCGCCGACAACGGCCTCCAGATCCACGGCGGCAACGGCTTCGCGCTGGAATACTCCATCAGCCGCATCCTGTGCGACTCGCGCATCCTCAACATCTTCGAGGGCGCTGCCGAGATCCAGGCCCAGGTCATCGCCCGCCGCCTGCTGGGCTGACACAGGCGGACATTCCAGACGGGGCGGGGCGACTCCCGCCCCGTTTTCATGAGCAGGCCTCATCAACTTCTTGGGCATAATGAGATTGCCTCAACCCCCGCCCGCGCGCTAGGTCCCCCCCCAGCGCCGACCGGCGTCCTTGTGCATTCGAAAGGCCCGCCCATGTCCCGTCCCGCCCGCTCGCCCCTCTTCGACACGCTCGGCCGGCTCGCCGCCGAACGGGTGCTGGTGCTGGACGGCGCCATGGGCACGCAGCTCCAGGCGCTCGGCCTGACCGAGGACGACTTCACCGGGCATGGCGGGGGCTGCGGCTGCCATCCCGTGCTGCACAAGGCCGGCGAAAAGCCGCAGAAGGGCAACAACGACCTGCTGCTCCTGACCCAGCCCAAGGCGATCGAGGAGATCCACTACCAGTTCGCCATGGCCGGCGCCGACATCCTGGAGACCGGCACGTTCTCCTCCACCGCCATCGCGCAGGCGGATTACGGGCTGGAGCATGCCGTGCACGAGATGAACGTGCAGGGCGTCCGGCTGGCCCGCGCCGCCGCCGAGCGGGCGCAGGCCACCGACGGCCGGCCGCGTTTCGTCGCCGGGGCCGTGGGGCCCACCAACCGCACCGCCTCCATCAGCCCGGACGTGAACAACCCCGGCTACCGCGCCACCAGTTTCGACGAGCTGCGCCTCGCCTACCGCGATCAGATCCGCGGGCTGGTGGCGGGCGGCGCCGACATCATCCTGATCGAGACCATCTTCGACACGCTCAACGCCAAGGCCGCGGTCTTTGCCGCCCATGAGGTCTTTGCGGAAACCGGCGTCGAGCTGCCCATGATGATCTCGGGCACCATCACCGACGCCTCGGGCCGCACGCTGACCGGCCAGACCCCCACGGCGTTCTGGTATTCGCTGATGCACGCGAAGCCCTGGACCATCGGCCTGAACTGCGCGCTCGGCGCCGAGGCGATGCGGCCGCATATCGCGGAGCTGTCCGCCGTGGCCGACACCCTGATCTGCGCCTACCCCAACGCGGGCCTGCCCAACGCCTTCGGCGGCTACGACGAAGGCCCCTCGGAAACCGCCGCCCAGATCGACGCCTTCCTCTCCGAAGGCCTCGTGAACGTGGTCGGCGGCTGCTGCGGCACCACCCCCGAGCACATCGCCGCAATCGCCGAGACCGCCGCCCGCCACGCCCCGCGCAGCGTCCCCGACATCCCGCCCAAACTCCGCCTCTCGGGGCTGGAGCCCTTCACCCTCACCCCCGAGATCCCCTTCGTGAATGTGGGCGAGCGCACCAACGTCACCGGCTCCGCCCGCTTCCGCAAGCTGGTGCGCGAGGGCGAGTTCACCACCGCACTGGAGGTTGCCCTCGACCAGGTGCAGGGCGGCGCCCAGATCATCGACGTGAACATGGACGAAGGCCTGATCGATTCCGCCGCCGCCATGCGCGATTTCCTCAACCTCGTGGCCGCCGAACCCGACATCGCCCGCGTTCCGGTAATGATCGACAGCTCCAAATGGGAGGTGATCGAGGAAGGCCTGAAATGCAGCCAGGGCAAGGCGGTGGTGAACTCCATCAGCCTGAAGGAGGGCGAGGAGGCCTTCCTGCGCCAGGCCCGCCTGTGCCGTGCCTATGGCGCCGCCGTCGTCGTCATGGCCTTCGACGAAGCGGGCCAGGCCGACACCCAGGCCCGCAAGACCGAAATCTGCGCCCGGGCCTACAGGCTGCTGACCGAGGACGGCTTCCCGCCCGAGGACATCATCTTCGACCCCAACATCTTCGCCGTGGCGACGGGCATCGAGGAGCACGACAATTACGGCGTGGACTTCATCGAGGCCACGCGCTGGATCCGCGAAAACCTGCCCCACGCCCATGTCTCGGGCGGAGTGTCGAACCTCTCCTTCAGCTTCCGCGGCAACGACAGCGTCCGCGAGGCGATGCACGCGGTATTCCTCTACCACGCCATCCACGCCGGCATGGACATGGGCATCGTCAACGCGGGCCAGCTGGCGGTCTATGACCAGATCGACCCGGAGCTGCGCGAGGCCTGCGAGGATGTCGTCCTCAACCGCCGCGCGGACGGCACCGAACGCCTGCTCGCACTCGCCGACCGCTACAAGGGCGGCGCCCGCGAGGCCCGCGCCCGCGACCTGACCTGGCGCGAGTGGCCGGTGGAAAAACGCCTCGAACACGCGCTGGTCAACGGCATCACCGAATTCGTGGACGCCGATGTGGAGGAGGCGCGCCAGCAGGCCGCCCGCCCCCTCGACGTCATCGAAGGCCCATTGATGGCCGGCATGAACGTCGTCGGCGACCTGTTCGGTGCGGGCAAGATGTTCCTGCCGCAGGTGGTCAAGTCGGCCCGCGTGATGAAGCAGGCCGTGGCCGTGCTGCTGCCCTACATGGAGGCGGAGAAGGGCGAACGTCAGTCCGCCGGAAAGGTCCTGATGGCCACCGTCAAGGGCGATGTCCACGACATCGGCAAGAACATCGTGGGCGTGGTCCTCGCTTGCAACGGGTATGAGATCATAGACCTTGGGGTGATGGTGCCGACCGAGAAGATCCTCGCCACCGCGCGCGAGCACAAGGTGGACATGATCGGCCTGTCGGGCCTGATCACGCCCTCGCTGGACGAGATGGTGCATGTCGCCAGCGAGATGCAGAAGCAGGGCTTCGACATGCCGCTGCTGATCGGCGGCGCCACCACCAGCCGGATGCACACGGCGGTGAAGATCCACCCCGCATATTCCAGTGGCCAGGCCGTCCATGTCACCGACGCCAGCCGCGCCGTGGGCGTGGTCTCGCAACTCCTGTCGAAGGACCAGAAACCCGGCTTCATCTCCGAGATCCAGACCCGCTACGCCGACCTCGCCGCCGCCCATGCGCGGGGCGAGCGCGAGAAGGAACGCCTCCCCCTCTCGGTCGCGCGCGACAACGCCCTGCGGCTGGACTGGGACAGCTACGCCCCCGTGGCGCCCACCTTCACGGGCACCCGCATCATCGACGACTGGGACCTGGCGGAGATCGCCCGCTACATCGACTGGACCCCCTTCTTCCAGTCCTGGGAACTGAAGGGCGTCTACCCCCGCATCCTCGAGGACGAGAAGCTGGGCGAGGCCGCCCGCTCCCTCTTCACTGATGCCCAATCCATGCTCCAGCGCATCATCGGCGAGCGCTGGTTCACCCCCCGCGCCACGCTGGGCTTCTGGCCGGCGAACGCGGTGGGCGATGACATCCGCCTCTACGCCGACCCGGACCGCAAGACCGCGCTCGCCACCCTCCACACCCTGCGCCAGCAGCTTCCCCGCCGCGGCGGCAAGCCCAACATCGCGCTGGCCGACTTCGTGGCCCCGGGGGGCATCCCCGACCACATCGGCGCCTTCGTCGTCACCGCCGGCCCCGAGGAGATCGACATCGCCGCCCGCTTCGAGGCCGAAAACGACGATTTCTCTGCCATCATGGTCAAGGCGCTCGCCGATCGCATCGCCGAGGCGATGGCCGAGATGCTCCACGCCCGCGTCCGGCGCGAGCTCTGGGCCTATGCCCCGGACGAAGCCTTCACCCCAGCCGAACTGATCGCCGAACCCTACGCCGGCATCCGGCCCGCCCCGGGCTATCCGGCGCAGCCAGACCACACCGAGAAGGCCACGCTCTGGCGCCTGCTGGACGCCGAAGCCACCACCGGCGTGTCGCTCACGGAAAACTTCGCCATGTGGCCCGGCTCGTCGGTCTCCGGCCTCTACATCGGCCACCCTGACAGCTTCTATTTCGGCGTGGCCAGGATCGAGGCCGACCAGGCCGCCGACTACGCCCGCCGCAAGGGCATGTCCGTGGCGGAGGTGGAGCGCTGGTGCGCGCCCATCCTCAACTACACCCCCGGCCCCGAGACCCTCGCCGCCGAGTGATCCCGGACCGCGATCCCGCAGCCCCTCAGGGCCGCGGGTCCACCTCCAGCGCCCCGCGGCAGGCCCGGTCCAGCACATCCGCGTTGCAATCCCGCGGGGTCAGCCAGGGTGTCAGACAGAGCCGCAGCTCGGCCAGCCGTCCGGCGCTGCAGGTGACGATGAACTGCCCTTCCTCCAGCCCCGGATTGGCGGCGATCAGCGCCTCGGCAAGCTCCTCCGCCGTCACCACCTCCGGCTCGGGCAGGGCGACCCGCCCGAACGCCTCCCGCGTCTTGGCGAAATAGGCCCGCGCGTTCAGCCCCGAGCACCGGCCATGCTTGCGCCACTGGTGCCACGCCAGCCCCGCGCTGCCCATGATGTCGGCCATGTCGCGGGTCTGCCGCCGCGACGGGTCCCGCGCGGCGGTGGTGCAGAACTCGGGCCAGCCCTCCTCGTGCTGCGGCCACAGCCCGTGGACCTGCCACCCGCTGCCAGCGCCCGGCGCGCAGCTCGGATCGCCGCGTTCCGCCCCCTCGCGTTCGCACCAGCCCGGCGTCCAGCTCAGCGCCAGAACGTAATGGTCGAACCCCGACCCCGCCCGGGCCTCCACCGCCCCCAGCACCAGCACCAGCACCAGAGCCAAGACCAGCCGCATTTCCCCTTCCCCTCGCCTGCACAACCCCCTATACACCGCGCGACCCCCGAAAGCGAGGATCGGCGGCCCCCGGGCCCGCCCCCGGCCCCCGGCCTCCGCGCGGGCAATGGCTCCCCCATGGCGGGGCACAACATGAAGGAGGCCCCATGACCAAGCCGCTCATGGCCCGGGCGACCGCCGTCTGGCTGGTCGACAACACCACCCTGACCTTCCGCCAGATCGGCGAGTTCTGCGGCATGCACGAGCTCGAGGTGCAGGGCATCGCCGACGGCGACGTGGCCGCCGGCGTCAAGGGCTTCGACCCCATCGCCAACAACCAGCTCGAGCCGATCGAGATCGAGCGGGGCGAGAAGGATCCGGCCTACAATCTCAAGCTGAAGTACAATCCTGCCGCCGCCGGCGAGGAAAAGCGCCGGGGGCCCCGCTACACGCCCCTGTCCAAACGCCAGGACCGTCCGGCGGCGATCTTCTGGCTGGTCAAGTTCCACCCCGAACTGACCGACGGGCAGATCTCGAAACTCGTGGGCACCACCAAACCAACGATCCAGTCGATCCGCGACCGCAGCCACTGGAACATCGCCAACATCCAGCCCATCGACCCGGTGGCGCTGGGCCTGTGCAAGCAGACCGAGCTCGACCGCGCCGTGCAGCAGGCCGCCAAGAAGAAGGCCGCCGAGGGCGAGCTGATGAGCGACGACGAGCGCCGCAAGCTCGTCTCCACCGAAACCTCGCTGTCCATGGCCCCCGAACCGCGCCTGCCCTCGGCCATCGCGGGCCTCGAGAACTTCAGCCTGACCGGGGCCGAGGAAAAACCCGACACGGCCGACTACTCGGACGCCGAGAGCTTCTTCAACCTGCCCGACGACAAGTCCCGCGGGGACGAAGACGAGGAGGATGAAGACGACACCGAGGACCGGCGCCGCCAGCGCTGATCTGCGGCGCGGGGCCGCTCCATGGGGGAGGTGGCCCCGTGGCGACCTCCCGCCCCCGCAAGGCCCTGTCTGCACAGCCTGCCCCAGCCGGCGGCCGCAAATCCGCCCGATTGCGGGCACCCGGCGCACGGGCAGGTCCCGGACCCGCGCCGACCATCGCACCGGGATCCTTCCGCGCCCCCTCCGGCCACCGGGTGTCCCCGCTACCGCGCAGGATTTCCACAGCCCCGGGGCTGACGCCGCCGCGCGCCGGGGCTATGTCTGCCGCGACACACAAGGGAGACCCGCCATGCCGTCCACGCTCAAGGACATGATCGCCGCCGCCTCCGCCGAAGTGCCGAAGGTGAGCCGCGCCGAGGCCGAGACACTGATCGCCGAAGGCGCCATGCTGCTCGACGTCCGCGACGGGCCGGAACTGGTGCAGGGCGGCATGGTCGCCGGGGCCCACCATGTCTCGCGCGGGATGCTGGAGTTCCGCGCCGACCCCGCCTCGCCCTTCCACGACCCCGCCCTGACGCCCGACCAGACCATCATCCTCTACTGCGGCGCCGGCGGCCGCGCGGCGCTGGCCGGCAAGACCCTCAAGGACATGGGCTTTCCGAAGGTCTACAACCTCGGCGCCTTCAAGGACTGGGTCGAGGCCGGCGGCGCCGTCGAACAACCGCTCGACAAAGGCATGTGAGCCCCTGCAGGATGCGGCCGTCTGGACCGCATCCTGCACGACGGCAACCACGGGCAGGGCTGCACGGACCGGTGGCGGCCCTCAGCCGAACACCAGCCCGCCGTCGACGATCAATGTCTGGCCGGTCACTGCCCGCGCCCAGGGCGACGCGAAGAAGACCAC
>SKMM01000366.1 GCA_007121055.1 Paracoccaceae bacterium
AGCCGGTGTTCGCCGCCCTGCACGCCGATTTCATGGCCGATCAGGACCGCCCGCGGCGCGAACAGGCCATCGGCCCGCTGGGCATCCGGCTGAATTATGAGATGAGCGCCGCGCGCGGGGCGATCTCGCGCACGGCCCGGGGGGTGGCGGATTTCGAGGCACCCTACAAGGACGCCTTTCTGGACGCCCACCGGCTGTGGGGCGATCCGGCGCTGTGGCGGGTGATCCAGCGCGAGGGGCGGCCGCTGACGGCCTCGTATTACGTCGCAGCCCTGGACCGCCAATTCGACGACGACGGGCGGGTCGTGCTGCGCGACGAGAACCGGCGGATCTACGTCTCGCTCTACGGCCGCACGCTGGCGCTGTCGGTGGGGATCACCTTCCTGTGCTTCCTGCTCGGCTTTCCCATCGCCTATTACATGTCCATCCTGCCGATGCGGCAGGCCAACCTGCTGATGATCTGCGTGCTGCTGCCGTTCTGGACGTCGCTTCTGGTGCGGACCACGGCCTGGATCGTGCTGCTGCAGCAGCAAGGCGTGGTCAACACGCTGCTGGTGAGTGTCGGGCTGATCGGCGACGACAACCGGCTCAGTCTGATCTACAACATGACGGGCACGATCATCGCCATGACGCACATCCTGCTGCCGTTCATGGTGCTCCCGCTCTATTCGGTGATGCGCACCATTCCGCCTTCCTACATGCGCGCGGCCAAGTCGCTGGGCGCCACGCCCACCACCGCCTTCCGCCGGGTCTATTTCCCCCAGACCCTGCCGGGGATCGGCGCGGGCGCCGTGCTCGTGTTCATCATCTCCATCGGCTACTACATCACGCCGGCGCTGGTGGGCGGGCAATCGGGCCGCATGATCTCCAACGAGATCGCGCGCCACATGCAGCAGTCGCTGAACTGGGGGCTGGCCGCGGCGCTGGGCACCATGCTGCTGGTGGGCGTGCTGGTGCTCTACTGGCTGTATCAGCGCCTGGTGGGCGCCGAGACGCTGAAGCTGGGTTGAGGAGAGAGCCATGCGCGAGCTACCCCCCTATGCCACCGCCGGCGAACGCGTATGGTTCTATGCCTTCCGCGTGATCTGCTTTGCCATCTTCTTCTTCCTGCTGGCGCCGATCCTGATCATGATCCCGCTCAGCTTCAACGCGCGGCCCTTCTTCACCTTCACCCGCGAGATGCTGACACTGAACCCCGAGGGCTTCAGCCTGCGCTGGTATCAGGATCTTTTCAGCTCCGAGAGCTGGATGCGCTCGATCCGCAACAGCTTCATCATCGGCATCGCCTCGACCATCCTCGCGACCACGCTGGGCACGCTGGCAGCGCTCGGCCTCAGCCGGTCGCAGATGCCGTTCAAGGGGCTGATCATGGGGATCCTGATCTCGCCCATGATCGTCCCGCTGATCATCTCGGCGGCGGGGATGTTCTTCTTCTTCTCGTCCATCAACATCGCCCAGACATATCTCGGCGTGATCCTGGCGCACACCGCGCTGGGGGTGCCCTTCGTGGTGATCACGGTCACCGCCACGCTGGTGGGGTTCGATCATTCGCTGACGCGGGCCGCGGCGAACCTTGGCGCCTCGCCCACGCGGACCTTCTTCAAGATCACCATGCCGCTGATCCTGCCCGGCGTGATCTCGGGGGCGCTGTTCGCCTTCATCACTTCCTTCGACGAGATCGTCATCGTCCTGTTCGTCGCCGGGGTCGAACAACGCACCATCCCGCGCGAGATGTGGTCGGGCATCCGCGAACAGATCAGCCCGACGATCCTGGCCGTGGCCTCGATCCTGGTTCTGCTGTCCATCGCGCTGCTGACCACCATCGAGCTGTTGCGGCGCCGGTCCGAGCGGCTGCGGGGCCTGTCGCCCGGCTGAGACCTCCGGTTGACGGGCGCGGCGGGCGCGGCTAGGCACCCGCTTCAGCCGCGCCCGGAGGTCCCGCCCATGCCCGCACCCAGCCCGTTCACCCCGCGCATCTTTTCGGGGATCCAGCCCTCCGGCGGGCTGACGCTGG
The DNA here is from genome assembly GCA_007121055.1 of Paracoccaceae bacterium. Taxonomy (GTDB): domain Bacteria; phylum Pseudomonadota; class Alphaproteobacteria; order Rhodobacterales; family Rhodobacteraceae; genus Rhodobaculum. Next base: position 2,015 of record SKMM01000366.1, read on the forward strand.
GCAACTACCTCGGCGCGCTGAAGCGTTTCGTGGAAAAGCAGGACGAGGGGATCGAGACGGTCTACTGCCTCGTCGACCTCCACGCGATCACCGTCTGGCAGGACCCCGCCAAGCTGCGCCACGCCACGCGCGAGGCTGCGGCCGGCTTCCTCGCCGCCGGCATCGACCCCAGTCGGTCGATCCTCTTCAACCAGTCCCAGGTGACTGCCCACGCGGAACTGGCTTGGATCTTCAACTGCGTCACGCGCATCGGCTGGCTGAACCGGATGACCCAGTTCAAGGACAAGGCCGGCAAGAACCGCGAGGCGGCTTCGGCGGGCCTCTATGTCTACCCGTCCCTCATGGCCGCCGACATCATGGCCTACCACGCCACCCATGTGCCCGTGGGCGAGGACCAGAAACAGCATCTGGAGCTGACCCGCGACGTCGCCATCAAGTTCAACCATGACTACGGCGTCGACTTCTTTCCCATCGTAGAGCCGGTGATCGAAGGCGTGGCCACCCGCGTCATGTCGCTGCGCGACGGCACGAAGAAGATGTCGAAATCCGACCCCTCGGACCAGAGCCGGATCAACCTCACCGACGACGCCGACACCATCGCGCAGAAGTTCCGCAAGGCCCGCACCGACCCCGAACCCCTGCCCGAGAGCGTCGAGGGCCTCGCCGGCCGGGCCGAGGCCGCGAACCTCGTGAACATCTATGCGGGCCTCGCCGGCACCACCCCGGCCGAGGTTCTGGCGGAATTCGGCGGCCAGGGCTTTGGCGTGTTCAAGCCGCGTCTGGCGGATCTGGCGGTGGCGCAACTCGGCCCCATGACCTCCGAGATGCACCGCCTGATGGCCGACCCGGCCGAGATCGACCGCATCCTCGGCCAGGGCGCCGAGCGTGCCGACGCCATCGCAGCCCCCATCCTGGCGCAGGTCTACGACATCGTGGGCATGGTCCGCTCGCGCCCGCGCTGAGCGGGGCGCCTCAGCCCTCCGTCACCGTGTAATCCCGGGCAATCCCCGCCGTCGCCGCCCACCATGCCGAGGCGCGGGTCCGGCGCTGGTGCGCCGCGACGGCGTCGGCCGAGGCGAACCGTTCCTCGACCCGCCACACCAGCGGGTCTGCGGTCTGCCAGACATCGAAGGCGAGGCAGCCCGGCTCGGCCCGGCTGAGGCGGAGATGGTCGTCCAGATGGCGCCGGATCGTCGCCGCCTGGGCCGCATCCGCGCAGATCAGCCGGCCCGACAGGCGTATGGCCCCGCTCAGATCACCACCACCTGCGTGCCGATGCGCACCCAGTCATACAGCTCCTCGACATGGTGGTTGAACAGCCCGAAACAGCCGTTCGACGCCCGCCGGCCGATCTTGGCCGGGTTGTCGATGCCGTGGATGCGGTAATAGGTCCAGCCGAGGTTCATCGCCCGCGTGCCCAGCGGGTTGTCGGGGCCGGGATGCACGATGGCGGGCAGCGACGGGTCGCGCTGGCGCATGTTGGGCGTTGGGATCCAGGTCGGGTTGTAGCGCTTCTCCACCACCGAGGTGCGGCCGCGGCGGGTGAACTCCTCGGTCATCGGCACCGAGCACGGATAGCAGCGATAGATCGACTGGTCCTCGGACCAGTAATGCAGCGCGCGGCTGGAGACATCGGCCAGCATCGCGCCGTTGCGCAGATTGTCGAAGTGGTCCTCCCAGCGCACGCTGCGGAAAGACTGGATGTTGCGGCGCACGCTCTGGACGGGGGGCTCGTGCTCGATCTCGCCCGTGAACTGCTGCGCAGCAGCGGGCAGGGTGGCGCCGCCGGCGATAAAGGCCGCGCCTGAAACGATCAGGCGGCGGCGGGTGGGGTCATGGGGTGCCATCGCAACCCTCCTCTGCTGTCGGCCTCAGGATGCCCCGAATCACCCGGGCTGGGCAAGCTGGGCCGGGGCGGTCTGGACCCCCACCGCCCAAGCTGGTTAAACGCCGGGCAGGGACCGAAACGGGGGCGGGCATGGCGACGGGCACCAATCTGAAGACCTGGATCGACGGGCGCTGGCATGACGGCGACGTCATGGTGATGCGCGCGGGCGACCACGGCACCTGGCTCGGCACCACGGTGTTCGACGGCGCCCGCGCGGTGGACGGGCTCGCCCCCGACCTGGACCGCCACTGCGCCCGGGTGAACCGCTCGGCCGAGGCGCTGATGATCCAGCCCACCATGGACCCCGCCGAGATGGTGGAGATCGTGTGGGAGGGCATCCGCCGCTATCCCGCCGGCACGCCGATCTACATCCGTCCGATGTACTGGGCGCTGCATGGCGAATACATGGGGATCGTGCCGAAGGTGGGCGCGGACGCCACGGGTTTTGCCATCTGCCTCGAGGAGGTGCCGATGCCCGACCCGGCCGCCTCCACCACGCTCACGACCACCCGCTTCCGCCGGCCAACGTTGGACAGCGCGGTGTGCAACGCCAAGGCCGGCTGCCTCTATCCCAACAATGCCCGCATGCTGGCCGAGGCGCGCGCCAAGGGCTTCGGCAATGCGCTGGTGGCCGACGTCATGGGCAACGTGGCCGAGTCCGCCACCGCCAACGTCTTCATCGTCCGCGACGGCGAGGTCTTCACCCCCATCCCCAACGGGACCTTCCTGGCCGGCATCACCCGCGCCCGCCACATCGAGAACCTGCGCGCTGACGGCCTCAGCGTGCATGAATGCGTGCTCTCCTTCGAGGACGTCCACGCCGCCGACGAGGTGTTCCTGACCGGCAACCTCGCCAAGGTCACGCCGGTCACCGCCTTCGACGAGACCTCATACCAGATCGGCCCGGTGACCCGCCGCGCGCGCGGACTCTACTGGGATTGGGCCCGCAGCGCCTGAAGGACGTCCGGGGGGCGGAGGACAGCCGCCTCCTGCATCGGCGCGACCAGGGCGGGCAGCGCAGCGACTTGACCGGCATGCGCACCCCGTCGGATCGCAGGCGAATCCGCCCTCAGCGCGTCAGGATCAGCCGGTCGCGGGCGATCTCCACCCGCTCGAACCGCTCCAGATAGCTCATGCCCAGCAACGACAGGTCCAGTTCCCCCTCGTTGACCCAGGCGCGCACGGCGCTGTCGGTGAACTCGCCGAAGGTGACGTCCTCCAGCGTGATCCGGGCGGTGCGCACGACCCCGTTGGCGGTCCGCGCCCGGCCCGAATAGACCAGCTGGTCGGGGTCGAGCCCAAGCCTTCGGGCGTCAGCACGGCTGAGCACGACATCGGTGGCGCCGGTGTCCACGATGAACTCGATGGGCACCCCCTGCACCTCTAGGGTAGCCAGGAAATGCCCGCCCGGATCGCGCGGCACCGAGATGCGGCCCTCGCCGAAGCTGACGGCGCGGATTGGCACGACATCGTCGCGCACCTCCTGCCAAAGCGTCACCGCCACGATCACGCCGATGAAGATCAGCACCCATAGGATCGCGCCGCGCAGCAGGCTGCCCAACTGCCCCCGGTTTGCCACCACCAGATAGGCCAGCAGCACCGCGCCCAGCAGCCCCAGGTACGTCAACCGGCCGAGTTCGTATTCGCCCACCTGCGCGCCTCCTGCCTCCGATATGGCCATCGGTCACGGCTGCGCCAAGTCCGGGCTGCGCCTGTCTTCCCTAGGCCGCCCCAGCCGGGCGCCGCCGGCTTGACGTGGCGCAAGGCAGATGGCCCGGTGCCGGCGCACCATGGTCCCGCCCGGCGAGAAGGCCCGTTCCATGCACGACATCACCGCCTTCCTGTCCGACCCCGCCACCCACGGCGGCGCGCAGGTCGAGGTGCGGCGCACCCACGCGGCCGAGGTCTTCCTGGCCGGGGCCTTCGCCTACAAGGTCAAGCGCCCGGTGCGCTACGCCTATCTCGACTTCACCGATCCGGCCACGCGGCGTGCGATGCTGGCGCGCGAGCTGGAGCTCAACCGCGCCGCCGCGCCACAGATCTATGACCGCCTCGTTCCCATCACCTGCACCGCCGATGGCGGGCTGGCGCTGGACGGCGACGGTCCGGCGGTGGACTGGGCGCTGCGCATGCACCGCTTCCCGCCCGAGGCCGAGATGGCCCAGGTGGCCGCGGCCGGCGGCCTCGATGCGGGTTTGGCCGCCGTGCTGGGCCGCACCGTGGCCGACCTGCACGCCGCCGCACCGCTGCGACAGGGGCCGGGGGCCGGGCGAATGGCGGCGGTGCTGTCGGGGCTGGAGGTCAGCTTCGCCGGGGTGGGGGGCGGGGTCGATGCGGGGGCCGTGGGGGCGATGCTGGCGGCGGCCCGGGCGCGGCTGGCCCGGGTGGCTGGCCTGCTCGACGCCCGCGCGGCGGCTGGGTTCGTGCGGCGCTGCCATGGCGATCTGCACCTCGGCAACGTCGTGGTGCTCGACGGCCGGCCGGTGCCCTTCGACGCGCTGGAGTTCGATGAGGCGCTGGGGACGATGGATGTCCTCTACGACCTCGCCTTCCTGCTCATGGATCTCGACCGGCGCGGCCTGCGCGGGGCCGCCAACATCGTCCTGAACCGCTGGCTGCACCACAGCCATGAGCCGGCCCATCTGACCGGCCTCGCCGCGCTGCCCCTGTTCCTGGCGCTGCGGGCGGCGATCCGGGCCATGGTCGCCGCCCAGCGCGCCCAGGGCGCGGCCGCCGCCGAGGCTGCGGCGGCG
>SKMM01000351.1 GCA_007121055.1 Paracoccaceae bacterium
ACCCGCCCCGCCGCCGCCCGGGCCGCGCGCAGGCGGCCCGTCGTGGCGGGGCAGGAGGTCAGGAGACCGCGGCGGTGATGTCCGTGACGGGACGGCCGGCGCGCTCGTAGGCGAGGAATTTGTTGAGCGCGACGATATAGGCTTTGGCGGAGGCCACCACCGTGTCGGTGTCCGCCGATTGGCCGGTGAAGAGGCGGCCGCCGGATTCGAGGCGGACGGAGACGGTGGCCTGGGCGTCGGTGCCTTCGGTCACGGCGTGGACCTGGTAGAGCTGCAGCCGGACCTCGTGCGGGACCAGCGCCTTGACGGCGTTGAAGGTGGCGTCCACGGGGCCGTCGCCGGTGGCGGTGGTGGCGTGATCGGTGCCGTCAACGGTCAGGGTCATCTCGGCGGTCTGGGGGCTGTCGGTGCCGCACACCACGCGCAGGTGTTTCAGCACCACCAGATCCCGGCCGGCGCCGGCGGCGGTGTCCTGCATCAGCGCCACGAGATCCTCGTCGTAGATCTCCTTCTTGCGGTCGGCCAGCGCCTTGAAGCGGACGAAGACGTCGGCGAGCTGGTTGTCGGCCAGCGTGTAGCCGAGTTCGCCCAGTTTGGCGCGCAGGGCGGCGCGCCCCGAATGCTTGCCCATCACGAGGTTGGTGGCGGAGAGGCCGATATCCTCGGGCTTCATGATCTCGAAGGTTTCGGCGTTCTTGAGCACCCCGTCCTGGTGGATGCCGCTTTCATGCGCGAAGGCGTTCTTGCCGACGATGGCCTTGTTGTACTGCACCGGGAAGCCCGAGACGGCGGCGACAAGGCGGCTGGCCTGCATGATCCGGCGGGTGTCGATGCCGGTGGTGAAGGGCATGATGTCGGCGCGCACCTTCAGTGCCATCACGACCTCCTCCAGCGCGGTGTTGCCCGCACGCTCGCCCAGCCCGTTGATCGTGCATTCGATCTGCCGCGCCCCGGCCTCGACGGCCGCCAGCGCGTTCGCCGTCGCCATGCCGAGGTCGTTGTGGCAGTGGGTGGCGAAGACGATCTCGCGCGCGCCGGGGACCTCGCGCAGCAGCATCTCGATGATCTCGGCGCTCTCGCGCGGGGCGGTGTAGCCCACCGTGTCGGGAATGTTTATGGTGGTGGCGCCGGCGCGGATCGCGGTTTCCACCACCCGATAGAGGAAGTCGCGTTCGGTGCGGGTCGCGTCCATCGGCGACCACTGCACGTTCTCGCACAGGTCGCGGGCATGGGAGACGGTGGCGTGAATGCGCTCGACCATCTGGTCCTGCGTCAGGCGGGTGATGTCGCGGTGCAGCGGCGAGGTCCCGATGAAGGTGTGGATGCGCGGGCGGGCGGCGTGGCGCACGGCCTCCCAGGCGCGGTCGATGTCGGTGGGGTTGGCGCGCGCCAGCCCGCAGATCACGGCGTTCTTCGACCGCTCCGCGATGGCCTTGACCGCGGCGAAGTCGCCTTCCGAGGCAATCGGAAAACCTGCCTCGATGATGTCCACGCCCATCTCGTCGAGGAGGGCCGCGATCTCCAGCTTCTCCTCGTGGGTCATGGTGGCGCCGGGGGATTGTTCCCCGTCGCGCAGCGTGGTGTCGAAGATGAGCACGCGGCCTGGGTCCACGGCGGCGGGGGCGGCCTGCTGGGCGATGTCGGTCATGGGATGTCTCGCGTCTGTGCTGGTCTGCGGGTGGCTTGCGGGCGCGGCCGGTGTCCCCTGAGCGCTCGCGCCCGGCGGCGCGCTCAGAGGCGGCTAAGAAGCAGCAGCAGGCCGGCGGTGGGCCGCGTCGAGGCGATATGAGCACCCTGCGTCATGACTTGCAGTATGGCCCCGCGGCCTGGGGAAGAAAAGCCCCGATTTCGGGGCCGGGTCGGGGCGCTATCCCAGAGCGTGGGGGACGGCGTTCAAGCCACGGCTGATCCCCGCGCGGCCCGGGCTGGTCGCCCGGGCCAAGGTTTGTGGGGGGCGGAGCGCCTCGGGACCCGCCGGTCACTCCCACACCACCTCGCCAAGGAAAATATAGCCAGCTCCGTAGATCGTCTTGATAAGGCGGGGGTTGCGGGGGTCTTCGCCCAGCTTGGTGCGCAGGCGCGAGATGCGCACGTCCATGGCGCGGTCGAAGCTCTCGCCCGCGGCCCCGCCCAGCGCCTCCTGCATCTGGGCGCGGCTGATCAGGCGGCGGGGGGCGTCGAGGAAGAGGCGCAGCACCTCGCCCTCGGCGTGGGAGAAGGGGACCTCGCGGCCCTCGGCATCGGTCAGCAGGTAGCGGTCGAACTCGGCCAGCCAGCCGTTGAAGCGGGCGCGGGTGGCGGTGCGGGTGGTCTCGGCCTTGCCGCGGCGCAGGCGGGCGCGGACGCGGGCCACGACCTCGGCGGGCTCGAACGGCTTGATGATGTAGTCGTCGGCGCCGAGTTCGAGCCCGGTCACCCGGTCCTGCACCTGCGCCCGGCCCGAGACGATGATGATGGCGGCGCCGGATTCCAGCGCCAGCCGGTGCACCACCGCCAGCCCGTCGCGGTCGGGCAGGCCGAGGTCCACGAGGCAGACGTCGGGGGCGGCGCGGCGCAGGGCGGCCTCGAATTCGGTCGCGCGGGCGTAGCATGAGGTGCGGAAGCCCGCCTCGTCCAGCGCTTCGGACAGCATCCGCCGGATCTCGGGCTCGTCGTCCAGGATGGCGACATGGGGGCCGTTGCCGGTCATGCGGCCTGTGCCGGGCTGAGGAACGCGGCCAGTTCCGCCGGGCCGAAGGGCTTGGCAATCAGCGCAAACCGCGCGGCGGCGCGGGCGCGCAGGGCAGCACCCGGGGGCAGAGAGGTCATCAGCCGCAGCTCGGCCCGATGGCCCGCGGCGGCCAGTCGCTCGGCCAGGTCGAGGCCGGACATGCCGCCGGGCAGGTTGATGTCCGACAGCACCAGGTCGATCTCCGGCAGGCCCGCCAGCGCCAGCGCCTCGTCGGCGCTGCCGGCCTCGACCACGCTGTGGCCGGCGGCGATCAGCATCTCGCGGATGCCCTCGCGGATCTCCTCGCTGTCCTCCACCAGCAGCACCAGCCGCGCGGACGCGGCAGGCGCCAGCCGCAAGGGCAGGCGCAGCGTCACCAGCGCGCCGCTGCCGGGGCGGTTCGACACCCGCACCGTACCGCCCGCCAGCTGTGTCTGGTCATAGACCATCGCCAGCCCCAGCCCCGAGCCCGCGCCGCCCTTGGTGGTGAAGAAGGGATCGAAGGCATGGGCCAGCGCCTCCTCCGAAAACCCCGGGCCGGTGTCCGCCACCGACACCTCCGCCCAGGTATCGCGCAGCGCGCGGGCCTGCAAGGTGATCTGGCCCTCGGTGCCCATCGCGTCGCGTGCATTCAGGATCAGGTTGAGAAGACTGTCCTGCAAGGCGCCGGCGTCCAGCAGAAGCGGGCGCTCCAGCCCCGCATCGCAGCCCACGGACAGGGTCATCCCGGCCGGCAGGCTGGGCGTCGCGAGCGTGCGCAGCTCTTCGAGAAATGCCGGCAGGCACACCGGCCCCGGCCGCAGCGCCCGCGGCCCCGAAATCGCCGCCAGCCGGTCCAGCAGCCGCCCGCCCCGCCGCGCCGCCCCAACCGTGGCCCCCACCAGCTCCCGCGCCTCGGGCGGCAGGCCAAGCCGCCCCAGCCGGTCCTGCAGGCCGAGGATGATCGTCAGCAGGTTGGAGAAATCATGCGCCAGCCCGGAGGTCAGCTGGGCTGCCAGCTCGCGCTTGCGCGTCTGCGCCAGCGCCGCGCGGGCCTGCGCTTCCTCGGTGACATCGGTGGACAGGATGTAGACCCCGCGCTGCCCCGCCGGGTTGGGCGTCAGCGCCACGCGGATGCGCCGGCCGCTGTCCTCATGGGTGACCTCGAACACCGAGGCCTCGCCCGCGAGCGCCCGCTGAAGCTTCGGCTCAATGCGGTCGAACACATCCGCCCCCAGCGCCTCGCGCCCGTGCAGCCCCACGATCTCGCTGGGCCGACCGGGCAGGATCGTCGACAGCCGCCGGTTGGAGTAGGTGTAGACCAGATCGGGTCCCACATGGGCGATATGTGCGGGCATCATCTCGGTCGTCAGCCTTGTGCGCGCCTCCATATCCACCAGCTCGCGCTTGGCCTCCTCCAGCGCTGCGTTCGACGCCGCCAGCGCCCGGTTCGCCAGCGCCAGCCGCTGCGAATCCGCCAGAAGCTGCGCCGACAGCTCGTCGGCGCGGATCTTCAACAGCCGCTCCTGATACTTGATCTCGGTGATGTCGGTGTAGACCGTCACCCAGCCCCCCTGCGGCAGCGGCGCTCCCTCGACGCTGATCCAGCGGCCGCCGGGGCGGGCGCGTTCGAGGTAGTGGGGCTCGAAGGCCCGGGCGGCCTCCACCCGCTGCGCCACGGCGGTCTCGACATCCTCCACCGGGCCGTATTCGCCGCGCTGCACGAGGAACCGGATCGTGTCCTCGAACCGCGCGCCGGGGGTGACCACCCAGTCGGGCAGGTCGAACATCTCCTGGAAACGCCGGTTGCAGTTCGCCAGCCGCAACTCGCTGTCATAGATCGACAGCGCCTGCTGGATCAGGTTCAGCCCCGCGCGCGTCAGCTTGGCCGTTGCATCCTCGGGCGTGACCATCGTCGCTTCCTCCCCCGGCGCCCAATATGGCCCGCCCCCGCGGCCGTTACAATTCGTAAGGTTTGGGAAAAAGTTACGAAACCTTTACACGTCACCCCATGCGGCGCACCAGGGAGGGGGCAGGGTCGACAGGCCCGGGGGCGCGCGCCGCGGGGGAGGACCGCCGCGCGCGCCCGGCTCGACCCCCCGACAGGCAGCGAGGGGGAGACGCTTTGCGAGACGATGTGCACACCCGCCAGCCCGCGGACACAGCCCTGCGCTCCATTCCGGCGCTTCTGGCGCGCAACGCCAAGGTTCATGCAAAGCGCACCGCCTACCGCGAAAAGGAATTCGGGATCTGGCAGAGCTGGACCTGGGCCGAGACCGCCGACGAGATCCGCGCCATTGCGCTGGGTTTGCTCGCGCTGGGGCTGGAGCGGGGCGATTACGTCGCCATCATCGGCCGCAACCGTCCGGCGATGTACTGGTCCATGGTCGCCGCGCAATGCTGCGGTGCCATCCCCGTGCCGCTCTACCAGGACGCTGTGGCCGAGGAGATGGCCTATGTGCTGGACCATTGCGGCGCGCGTTTCGTGGTGGCGGGCGACCAGGAGCAGGTGGACAAGGTCATCGAGGTGCAGGAGCGGGTCCACTGCATCGAACAGATCGTCTATCTCGACAAGCGCGGCATGCGGAAATACGACCACTCCCGCATGAACTGGCTGGCGGACGTGCAGGCCGAGGGCAAGGTCGCCCACCAGCGCTTCGACAAGGAACTCGACGCCCGCATCGAAGAGCTGACCTGGGACAGCACCTGCGTGATGCTCTATACCTCCGGCACCACCGGCAAGCCCAAGGGCGTGGTTCTGTCGAACCGCAACATCATCGAGACCTCGCGCGCCTCGGCCGAGTTCGACCGGCTGCGATCGGACGAGGAGGTTCTGGCCTATCTGCCCATGGCCTGGGTGGGGGACTTCATCTTTTCCATCGGGCAGGCCTACTGGACGGGGTTCTGCGTGAACTGCCCCGAAAGCCCCGACACGATGATGATCGACCTGCGCGAGATCGGGCCGACCTACTACTTCGCCCCGCCGCGGATCTTCGAGACGATGCTGACCACGGTCATGATCCGGATGGAAGACGCAAGCCCGCTCAAGCGCCGGATGTTCAAGAACTTCATGGAGCATGCGCGCAAGGTCGGGCCGAAGCTGCTGGACGGCAAGCCGGTGTCCGCAGCCGACAAGGCCAAGTACCAGCTTGGCGACCTGCTGGTCTACGGCCCGCTCAAGAACACGCTGGGGCTCAGCCGGGTGCGCGTGGCCTACACCGCGGGTGAGGCGATCGGGCCCGAGATCTTCGACTTCTACCGCTCGCTGGGCATCAACCTGAAGCAGCTCTACGGCCAGACCGAGGCCTCGGTGTTCATCACCCAGCAGCCCGACGGCGAGGTGCGCTCGGACACGGTGGGCGTGCCGAGCCCGGGCGTGGAGGTGAAGATCGCCGACAATGGCGAGGTGTTCTACCGCTCCCCCGGCACCTTCGTGGAGTATTACAAGAACGCCGAGTCGACCGCCTCGACCAAGGACGCCGAGGGCTGGGTCGCCACGGGCGACGCGGGCTTCTTCGAGGAAGGCACCGGGCACCTGCGCATCATCGACCGCGCCAAGGACGTCGGAAAGATGGCCGACGGCAGCCTGTTCGCGCCGAAATATGTCGAGAACAAGCTGAAGTTCTACCCCAACATCCTCGAGTCGGTGGTGTTCGGCGCCGGCCGCGACCGTTGCGTGGCCTTCATCAACATCGACCTGACGGCGGTGGGCAACTGGGCCGAGCGCAACAACATCGCCTACTCCAGCTATCAGGAACTGGCCGGCCACCCGAGGGTGCTGGAGATGATCCAGTCCCACGTGGAGGAGACGAACGAGGGGATCGCCGCCGACCCGATGCTTTCGGGCTGCCAGGTCCACCGCTTCCTCGTGCTGCACAAGGAGCTTGACGCCGACGACGGCGAGATGACCCGCACCCGCAAGGTCCGCCGCCGCATCGTCGAGGAGAAATACGCCGACCT
>SKMM01000352.1 GCA_007121055.1 Paracoccaceae bacterium
ACCGCTGGCTCGGCGGCACGCTGACCAACTGGAAGACCGTGAGCCAGTCCATCGCCCGGCTCAAGGCCCTGGACGAGCGCCTCGACGGCGGCGCCGAGGGGCTGACCAAGAAGGAACGCCTCGGGATGGAGCGCGAGCGCGACAAGCTGCAGGCGTCCTTGGGCGGCATCCGCGACATGGGCGGCGTGCCGGACCTTCTGTTCGTCATCGACGTGGGCAAGGAAGACCTCGCCGTGCTGGAGGCCAAGAAGCTCGGCATCCCCGTGGTCGCCGTGATCGACACCAACTGCGCGCCCGACGGGATCGACTACATCATCCCCGGCAATGACGACGCGGCCCGGGCCATCGCGCTCTACTGCGATCTGGTCTCGCGCGCGGCGCTGGACGGGATGACGGCACAGATGGGCGCGGCCGGGGTGGACCTCGGCGCGCTGGAGGAAGCGCCGGCCGAGGAATTGCTGGCCGAGGCCGAAGCCCCCGCCGAGCCCGCCGCGGACGAGACCCCGGCCGAGAAGTAAGCGCCCGCACGGCGGCTGCGATCGGAGGCGGGCTGCGGTCCGCCCCGTCTGACATTCAATTGGGAGACAACCAGCCATGGCTATCACCGCCAGCATGGTCAAGGAACTGCGCGACGCCACCGGCGCGGGCATGATGGACGCCAAGAAGGCGCTGACCGAGAACGACGGCAATATGGACGCCGCCGTCGACTGGCTGCGCACCAAGGGCCTGGCCAAGGCCGCCAAGAAATCGGGTCGCACTGCGGCTGAGGGCCTCGTGGGCATCGCCGTCGAGGATGGCCGCGGCGTGGCCATCGAGCTGAACTCGGAAACCGACTTCGTGGCCAAGAACGCCGAGTTCCAGGCGCTCGTCGGCGCTGTCTCCAAGGCCGCGCTGGGCGTGGGCGACCTCGAGGCGCTGAAGGCCGCCGAGGTCGACGGCAAGAGCGTGGAGACCCACATCTCCGAGGCCATCGCCAAGATCGGCGAGAACATGACCCTGCGCCGCATGGCGGTGCTGGAGGGCGAGGGCGTTGCGGCCTATGTGCACAACGCCGCGGCCGAGGGCATGGGCAAGATCGGCGTCCTGGTGGCGCTGAAGGGCGGCGATACGGCCACCGTGGCCGCCTTCGGCAAGCAGGTGGCGATGCATGTCGCGGCCACCAATCCCGCGAGCCTCGGCGAGGCCGACCTCGACCCCGCGCTGGTGGAGCGCGAGAAGTCGGTGCTGACCGAGCAGGCCCGCGAGAGCGGCAAGCCCGACGCGGTGATCGAGAAGATGATCGTCGGCCGGATGAAGAAGTTCTTCGAGGAGGTCACCCTGCTCGGTCAGAAATTCGTGATCAATCCGGACCAGACCGTGGCCGAGGCCGCCGCCGAGGCCGGGGTCGAGATTACCGGGTTTGTCCGACTGGCCGTGGGCGAGGGCATCGAGAAGCCCACCGAGGATTTCGCCGCCGAAGTCGCCAAGATGGGCAGCTGATCCGTTCCGACGCCCCGCCGCGTCGGACGAAACGGGCCCGCGCTCCGCGCGCGGGGCCGTTTTGCTGTGCGCTGAAGCGACGCCGCGCCGCAGCAATCGCTTCAGCACGCAATTGACTGGGGTCACGGGGTTTCCGGGCGCGCGCACAGCCATGTTGGCCGGTCGTGCCCGCCGGCAAAGAACGATCCGCCATTGCTCGGAAGTGGAGCGATGACGACCATACCCAAGGCCGCCATCGCCCCGTGCTTGGCCAATGACACACTCGACCGAAGCGCCGCGACCATGCCGGACATGCCGCACCTGCGAAAGTCAGGAAAGCCGGACCAGAAATGGCATGCCTTTCAGTCCGTTCGCTCGTCTCTGACCGGCCGTACGAGGAGGTTGAGCACGCTCGCCCGCAGTACCGCCTGCGCGGTGGTCTGCACGCCCAGCGCCGCGCGGGCGAGCCGCAGGTGCTTTTCCACCGTGGCCGGACGCAGGCCCAGCAGGGTGGCGATGTCCTGCACCGACTTCCCGTCGCTGCTCCAGTACAGCACCTCGGCCTGGCGCGGGCTGAGGCTGCGCGCAGCGAGCAGCATCGGCAGCGTCGTGATGCGCAGATGGAAGACCATGCTCATGAGCAACAGCCGCTGGCCATGTACCCGCCAGATCGCGTCCACTCCGTCCTGATCGATCCCCGGCCGGGCGCACAGCCCCATCCCGGCCTGGCCCTGCGGAGTGAACTTGCGGAAGCTGATGCTCATGCCCGCCGTCAGGCCATGGGCGGCCCTGAATGCCTGTCTGCGCCGCTGCGCATCGGTCAGGTGCATGTCTGGCAAGAGCCGCCAGGGCATGGAATCCTGGCCGGTGCGTTCGGCGTAGCGGAGATACAGCGGACGTCGCCACCAGCCCTCGCGCAGGTAGGGCTCCATGAAGCTGCGCGGGTGGTTGGACAGGATCAGCGTGTCCTCCAGCACGTCCACATGGCCGGGGAGGGCGGCGTAACTATAAATCACCCCCTCGAAGCCATAGCGGGCCATGCATGCGCAGTGCAGCGCCCAAGCGGTGTCGACGTCGCCGGCGTCGGTAATCCGGGCGAGGTGGTCGAGGATGTCGTCGCAGGTGTCGGAAGCCGCCTCGATTTCCGGATCCAGCGACGCCATTCCACACTCCGGCACAAACACGATGTGCCCATCAAATAGACATAGCCGGTCCGCGGTGTCGAGTCCGCGGGCCTTTTCGAGTCGTCCGCCGCGGGGTAGGCAGCGCGGGCAGGGGATCTGGGGCGGGCGATGGCGGATGTGGTGATCGTGGGCGGCGGGGTGATGGGGGCGGCCTCGGCCTTCTGGCTCACCCGGATGCAGCCCGGCCTGCGCGTGACGGTGCTGGAGCGCGACCCCACCCATGCGATGGCCGCCACCGCGCTGTCGGTGGCCTCGATCCGGCAACAGTTCTCCAATCCGCTGAACGTCGCCATCTCGCGCTTCGGGCTGGAGGTGATCCGCGACTTCGCGGCGCTGGTGGGGCCCGGGGCGCCGGCGCTGGGCCTGCGCGAGAACGGCTATCTGTTCCTTGCTGGGTCCGCCTCGGCGCCGGCCATGCGCGCGGCGGTGGCGGTGCAGCGCGCTGCGGGGGCGGCGACCGAGCTGCTGGAGCCCGACGCGCTGGCGTCGCGCTTTCCGTGGCTTGCCCTCGGGGGGGTGGCGCTGGCCAGTTTCGGCCCGCAGGGGGAGGGCTGGTTCGATAACATGGGCCTTCTGGCGGGGTTCCGCGATGCCGCCCGGGCGCAGTGGGCCGAGTGGCGCCGTGCCGAGGTGGCCGCGCTGGTGACGCGGGGCGGGCGAGTGACCGGGGTCCGCCTTGGGGATGGGGAGGAGATCGTGGCGGGGGCTGTCGTGCTGGCGGCGGGGACGCGGGCCGCGGGCCTGATGGCGGGGCTGGGCGCGGACTGGCCGGTGGAGCCGCGCAAGCGCACGGTCTTCCTGATCGACGCGCCCGACGCGCGCCACCCGGAGGCGCCGCTGCTGGTCGATCACACCGGTTTCTACCTGCGCCCGGAGGGCCAGCACTGGCTCTGCGCGACTGTGCCCGACGACGACCCCGCGACGGATGTGGAGGATTTCGAGCCCCGCCTTCAGGAGTTCGAGGAGGTCGTCTGGCCGCGCCTGTGGGCCCGGGCGCCGGAGTTCGCCGCGGTGAAAGTGCTGCGGGCCTGGGCCGGGCAGTACGACTTCAACGTGCTGGACCAGAACGCCATCGTGGGTCCGCACCCCGGCTTTCCGGGGCTGTTCGTGCTGTCGGGCTTTTCCGGTCATGGGCTCCAGCAGGCCCCGGCGATGGGCCGCGGGCTGGCCGAGGTGCTGCTGACGGGGGGCTTCCGCACGCTCGACCTCGGGCCGCTGGGGGTGGAGCGGGTGCTGGCGGGCCGGGCCTTTCCCGAACGCGCCGTGGTCTGACGCCGCCCCTTGTCCCTGGCGCCTTGACGCCGGCGCGCCGCGGCGGAACAACGGGCGCGTGCCGGCCCGTGCAACCCTCAGGAGTTTCCGTCCATGCGCCTTCGCTTCCCCCTGTACCGGCTGGCCGCAGCCCTGATGCTGCTCGGGCTGCCCTTCGCGGCCGCCGCGCAGGTGTCCGACCGCCCGGCTGCCCTGCTGTCCTACGGCCCCGATCTGGGCCAGGGCGGTGGAAGCGAATGGCGCAAGGCGCAACTGACGGGCGAGATCCGGTCGGCCACCCAGATCCTCGGCCCGCTGCGGCCCCTCTATTCCTTCTCGGTCAGCCGCGACGGCGGCTTCATGGGCGGCGTGGGCCTGTTTGGGGTGTTCGGCCTGGGCGCGGTGGAGGTGACCCCGCATTTCAGCCTCGGCCTGTGGCAGGACGGGCCCGGCAGCTTCGATGCGGACGAGCTGATCCAGTTCCGGTCGGGCATCGACTTCTTCGTTCCGGTCACGGCCAACATGCGGATCGGGCTTGGCTATTTCCATGTCTCGAATGCGGGGATCACCTCGCGCTCGGCCAATCAGGACGTGATCCGGCTGGCTGTGCTCTGGACTTATTAAGCGCCGGCGCCGGGCCCGGGCTCAGAGCAGGCCGCGCCAGAGCGCGAGACCCAGCGCCAGCGCGGCCGTCGCCAGAACGACCACAACCAGCCGCCGCAGCACGGCCGCTGCCGCCGCCCAGCGCCGCGACCAGCGGCTCACCGCCTCCAGATGCGTGCGGCAGGTGTCCTCGGCCTCGGCCAGGCGGCGCGGATCGACGCGCTGGATCAGCCGCGGGTGGCCCGCCAGCTCCGCGCAGTCGCTGAGATAGGCGGCCTCGCTCAGCACCGCCTCGGGCAGTTCATGGCCGCTGTGGTGCAGCGTCTCGCGCAGGCTGGTGCCGTGCGCGCCGAGCCGCGACCGCATCAGGGCGGCGATCCCGTCCACCCGGGCGCGCACCTCCTCGGGGTCGGTGGCGGCGGTGGGCGCTGGGCGCGAAAACATCCCCATGGCCCGGCAGACTGCACCGGGTGGGACGGTCGGGCAAGGGTTCTGGCCAAGCCGGACCGCCTGCGCTAGAGGCCACGGCATGCTGCACCGCCTCCGCCATGGACCGACCGAGGCCACCCGGCCGCCCGTCGTGATCGCCCACGGGCTGTTCGGCTCGGCCCGGAACTGGGGCGCCATCGCCCGCGCGCTGGCCTCGGACCGGGCGGTGATCGCCGTGGACATGCGCAACCACGGCCAGAGCCCTTGGGAGCCCCGCCACGGCTATGCCGACCTCGCCGCGGATCTGGCCGAGGTGCTGGAGGCCGAGGGCCCACCCGCCGACCTGATCGGCCATTCCATGGGGGGCAAGGCGGCGATGATGCTGGCGCTGACGCGGCCCGATCTGGTGCGCAGGCTGGCGGTGATGGACATCGCGCCGGTGGCCTACGGCCACAGCCAGCAGGGCTATGTCGACTCCATGCGCGGGCTCGACGTGGCAGATCGGCCCGGCCGGGCCGAGGCCGACCGGCGCCTTGCCGCCACCGTGTCCGACGCGGGCGTGCGCGGCTTTCTGCTGCAGTCGCTGGATCTGCGCGCCGACCCGCCGCGCTGGCGGCTCAACCTCGACGCGCTGGAGGCCAACATGGAGGCCATCCTGGGCTGGCCCGCGCCCGAGGGCCGGTTCGAGGGGCCGTCCCTGTTCCTCGCCGGCGGTGCCTCGGACTATGTCCGCCCCGAGCACCGGGAGGCAATCCGCGCGGCCTTTCCCCGCGCCCGCATCGCCCGCATCCCCGGCGCCGGCCACTGGCTGCACGCCGAGGCCCCCGACGCCACCGCCGCCACGCTGCGGGCCTTCCTCGACGCCTGACCGGGGCGGGGTGGGGCGCCCTGAGTCACGGGCCGGTGTGTGAACGCTTCGCAGGCCGGCCCAGATGCGGGGCGGCCGTCACTGTCCGGCCACCAGCCGTTTTCCCCAGAGGTCATACTCGCCCGCTTCCTCGACCTCCACGGCCAGCAGGTCGCCCGGCCGCAGGTCCTCGAAGCCGTCGTCGAGGAACAGGTTGCCGTCGATCTCCGGCGCGTCGGCCTTGGTCCGGCAGGTCGCCCCGTCGCTATCCACCGCGTCCACGATCACCTCGATGCGCTGGCCAACCTTCGCCGCAAGCTTTTCGGCCGAGATGCGCGAGGCGACCTCCATGAACCGCTCCCAGCGGTCCTGCTTGACCGCTTCGGGGACTTGGTCGGGCAGGGCATTGGCACGGGCGCCCCTGACGTCCTCGTACTTGAAGCAGCCGACCCGGTCGAGGCGGGCTTCCTCCAGCCAGTCCAGCAGGGTCTGGAACTCGGCTTCGGTCTCGCCCGGGAAGCCCACGATGAAGGTGGAGCGAATCGCGATCTCGGGGCAGTCCGCGCGCCAGCGGGCGATCTCGTCCAGCGTCCGCGCCGCCGCCGCCGGCCGGGCCATGCGGCGCAGTGTCTCGGGGTGGGCGTGCTGGAACGGGATGTCGAGATACGGCAGCACGAGGCCATCGGCCATCAGCGGGATCAGGTCGCGCACATGCGGGTAGGGATAGACGTAGTGCAGCCGGACCCAGGCGCCGAGGCCGCCCAGATCGCGGGCGAGGTCGGTGATGTGGGCGCGGTGGCCACGGTCCTCGGCGTGGCGGATGTCGACGCCATAGGCCGAGGTGTCCTGGCTGATCACCAGAAGCTCCTTCACGCCGGCCTCCACCAGCCGCTCGGCCTCGCGCAGGACGGCGTGGGCGGGGCGGCTGACGAGTTTGCCGCGCATGTCGGGGATGATGCAGAACCGGCACTTGTGGTTGCAGCCCTCCGAGATCTTCAGATAGCTGTAGTGCCGCGGTGTCAGGGAGACGGCGCCGGCCGGGATCAGGTCCACGAACGGGTCCGGCGCGGGCGGGACGGCGGCGTGCACCGCCTCAAGCACGGCCTCGTACTGGTGCGGGCCGGTGACCGCCAGCACGCTGGGGTGGGCGCCGGTGATGAACTCGGGCTCGGCGCCCAGGCAGCCGGTGACGATGACGCGCCCGTTTTCCGCCAGCGCCTCGCCGATGGCCTCCAGGCTCTCGGCCCGGGCGCTGTCGAGGAAGCCGCAGGTGTTCACGATCACCGCCTGCGCGCCGGCATAGTCCGGGCTGATGGCGTAGCCCTCGGCGCGCAGCCGGGTCAGGATGCGTTCGCTGTCCACAAGGGCCTTGGGGCAGCCCAGCGAGACCATGCCGATGGTCGGCTGGCCCGGCCGCGGGCGCGGCTGGGGGGAGGGCGCAGGCGCGATGTCGGGGCGCAGGTCGGGCGGGTTCAGGGCGGGGTCGCTGGGCATGGCGGCCATATAAGCCGCGCCGGTGGCGGCCCCAAGGGGAAACGCGTCGGCGGGGGCTGCGAGGGGGAGGCTCCGCGACGGGATCCGCCCGGCCATGGACCGGTTGCGCCGGGGCGGCCCGGTGGGCATGAACGGCCATGGTCCCTTTCACCACCCATATGGACGCAGCCTTGGACGAGGCCCGGGCCGCGGCGGCCCGCGGCGAGGTGCCCGTGGGCGCCGTGGTGGTCGCCCTCGACGGCCGCATCGTGGCGCGCGCGGGCAACCGCACCCGAGAACAGGCCGACCCCACCGCCCATGCCGAGATCCTCGCGCTGCGCGCCGCCTGCGCGGCCCTGGGCTCCGAGCGCCTCGCCGATCATGACCTCTACGTCACGCTGGAACCCTGCCCGATGTGCGCCGCCGCCATCGGGTTCGCCCGCATCCGCCGGCTGTATTTCGGCGCGCCCGACCCGAAATCGGGCGGCGTCCTGCACGGCCCCCGGGTCTTCGCCCACCCCCAGGCGCATCACCGCCCCGAGATCTACGACGGCCTTGCGGCGGAGGAGTCCGAGGCGTTGCTGCGCGGGTTCTTCGCCACCCTCCGGCGCTGAGTTCAGCCGCAGTGGAGCAGAGCGAGCGGGGAACGAGACGCCCCGCCCCCACCGGCCGGCGTCAGACCTCGATGGGCACCAGCACCTCGGGCTCCATTACCTTCACGCCCGGCAGCGCCGCGACCATCGCCTCGGCCGACTGCGCGAGCAGAGGGAAGGTCTTGTAATGGCAGGGAATCACGAGGTCGAAGTCGAAGAAGGTCTTCGCCGCCCAAGCCGCGCGTTCCATGTCCATGGTGAAATGCCCGCCGGCGGCCAGGATGCCGATGTCGGGTTTGTGCAGCTTGGCGAACACGTCCATGTCCGCCATCACGTCGGTGTCGCCCGAGAAGTAGATCACATGGCCCTCGGCCGCGATCATGTAGCCCGCCTCGGCGCCTGCATAGACCGGCCCCGAGGGCCCCGACAGCGACGAGGAATGGGTGGCCGACACCATCGTGACCTGCGCCGCCCCCGCGGCCACGGTGCCGCCCTTGTTGAAGCCCAGCACCTCGACCTTCTCGGTCTCGGCCCAGTGCGTCATCAGGTCGTAGATGCCGAGGATCACCGCGCCGGTCTCGCGCGCGATGGCCACGGCGTCGCCGGTGTGGTCGCCATGCCCGTGGCTGATCAGGACATGGGTCGCGCCCGCGATGGCCTCGGCGCGCCGATCCTCGGGGAACATCGGGTTGCCGGTGAGCCAGGGGTCGACCAGAAGGACCGTGTCGCCGGTCTCTATGCGGAACCCCGAATGGCCGAGCCAGATGATTTTCATCGCTGCCTCCCTAGCTTGCGTCGGGCGGCACCCTAGCAGAACGAGGCGCGGACGCCATGGACCTCGGCCAGCAGGTCATCGCCTATTGCGAACGCGGCGACTTCGGCTTCTGGGCCGAGCCGCTGAACGCGGTGACGAACGCATCCTTCCTGATCGCGGCCGGGGTGATGGCGTGGCGGCTGCGGGGCGCGCGGCTGCCCATCGCCTGGGCGCTGGTGGGCATACTGGCGGCGATCGGGGTGGGGTCGTTCCTGTGGCACACCTTTGCGACTCGCTGGGCGGGGCTGGCTGATGTGTTGCCGATTCTGCTTTTCATCCTGCTCTACATCTTCGCCGCCACACGGGATCTCGTGGGCCTGCGCTGGCCCTGGGCCGTGCTGGCTGTCGTCCTGTTCTTTCCCTATGCCACCCTGGTGGCCGGGGGGCTGGGGCGGCTCGTGCCGGGGATCGGGGCCAATGCCGCGTATCTGTCGGTTGCGCTTCTGATTCTCGGCTATGCTCTCTACCTCGGGCCGCGGGCGCCGGCGACGGCGCGGGGTCTGTCCATCGGCGCGGGTATCCTGGCGGTGTCGCTGACCTTCCGGGCGCTGGACGGGCCGCTGTGCGGGGTGGTGCCGGTCGGGACGCATTTCCTGTGGCATGTCCTGAACGGGATCATGCTGGGCTGGATGATCGAGGTCTATTTGCGTCACCTGCGCGGCGGCCCCGCGTCCGGCAGCAGGGCGGCAAAGGGGCCACAGTAGCCCAGAGGTAAAAATTTGCGCGCCGGTTGCGGGCCGCAGGCCGGGGCCGGGCGGCTTCAGGGGCCGGTGTTCAATTGCTGGCGCGACCGGCGTGGGATAGCCTTGGAGGGCTCGGGTCGCAGGGGAGTCTTGTGATGGCGGGGGCATCCGTTCTGTTCGTCTGTCTGGGCAACATCTGCCGGTCGCCGCTGGCCGAGGGCGCGTTTCGGGCGGCGGCGGACGCGCGGGGGCTGCAGTTGGGGGTCGATTCGGCGGGGACGGGTGGCTGGCATGTGGGGGCGCCGCCCGACCCGCGGGCGCAGGCGGTGGCGCGGGCGCATGGGGTGGACATCTCGGGCCTGCGGGCGCGGCAGGTCACCGCGGCGGATTTCGAGCTGTTCACCCATGTCGTTGCGATGGACCGGGACAATCTGGCCGCGCTGCGCCGGCTGGGCGGGGCGTCTGGAGGGGCGCGGCTGTCGCTGTTGCTCGACCATGTGCCGGGGCGCGCGGGGGGCGACGTGGCCGATCCCTATTATGGCGGCCCGGAGGGGTTCCTCGCCACCTGGGCCGATGTCTGGGCCGGGGCCGAGGGGCTGCTGTCGGGGCTTGCGCTGCGGCCATGAGCGGTATGGTCGGGGTGGACGACTCTCTGGCGCGTCGGGCGGCGGCGCTGCTGGGTGGAGGGGTCCGGGCCGTGGACCGGCTCCACGGAGGCGATCTGTCGCAGGTCCTTCGGGTGGCGCTTCGGGACGGACGGTCGGCCGTGGTCAAGGCCTCCGCCCCGGCCGAGGTCGAAGCGGAGATGCTGCGCGCCCTGGCAGGTGCGGGCGTGCCGGTGCCGGAGGTTCTGGCGGTGGGCGAGGGGGTCCTGGTGCTGCAGGATCTGGGGCCGGACGAGGGGCTGCGGGGGGCCTGGGCCGATCTGGGCGCCGTCCTGCGACGGATGCATGCGGTGCGGGGGGGCTCCTTCGGCTGGCCCCGGGACCATGGTTTCGGGCCCGTCCCCATCGGCAATGCGCCGTGCGCGGACTGGCCCGCTTTCTGGGCCGAGCGGCGGCTGCTGCCGTTCTGTCCGAATCTGCCCGCGCCCCTGGCGGCGCGGGTCGAGTCGCTGGCGCGCCGTCTGCCGGACCTGCTGCCTCGGCGCCCGCCGGCCGCCCTGCTGCATGGCGATCTGTGGTCGGGAAACATCCTGGCCCGGGAGGGGCGGGTCGTCGGGCTCCTGGACCCCGCCTGCTACCACGGACATGCCGAGGTCGACCTGGCCATGCTGACGCTGTTCGGCGCCCCGACCCCTGCCTTCCTCGAGGCCTATGGCTCGCCTGAACCCGGCGCGGCGGCGCGCCGTCCGATCTATCAGCTCTGGCCCGCGCTGGTGCATCTGCGGCTGTTCGGCGACGGGTATCGGCCGCTGGTCCAGCGCTGTCTGGACCCGGTCGCGTAAGGGTGGCGGATGTCGAGGGACCCGGCGGGCGGGACATTGCGGCCCGGAAGGCCCGCGACAATAGGTGCCTTCGGGACGCAAGTTTTTTCCTTGCATCATTTCCGCCGGCATGATGCACGGAGAGGCTGTAAACTCAAACTTACACTTGCAACTGTCACTCGCATCTGACAGTCTGAGTCCACGCCCAAGGGCTCCCGCGGCCCGAAGGTGTGCCGCCCCGCATGATGCGGGGCGGTTCAGGCAAGAGGATGGAGGACCGCCTGCTCGGCCTGAAGTCACTCTGGACAAAACGGAGGAACTCGTATGTCCGACGACAACCCCGACAAGGTCTGGCCGACCGGCCTGACCCTCAAGGAAGCCGAAGAGATCCATAGCTACATCATCGACGGCACCCGGGTCTTCGGGGGGATCGCTCTCCTCGCCCACATCCTGGTCGCGCTCGCGACCCCGTGGCTCGGATAAGGAGGTCATCCCATGAACAATGCGAAGATCTGGCTCGTGGTGAAGCCTGGCGTCGGCATTCCGATGCTGCTGGCCGCCGTCGCCATCGCCTCGCTGGTGGTCCATGTGGGCATCGTGGTCAACACTGACTGGGTTGCCAACTACCACCAGGGCGTGCCGATGCAGTGATGCCGGCCCTGCCGGTCTCCGGGCCGGCGGCGTTGCGTGCGGGGCTCTCCCCGGTGTCCCAGCGCGCGCCGTCGGTTCGTCCGGCCGCAGTGGTCGACATGCTGCGGGTCGGGCCGGGTTCCTTCGGGGGCCGCGCCTGACCCCTGCGAAGCGGGCTCCCGGCATGGCCGGGACCCCGCGTATCGCGCCACCAAGACTTTCCATCGCTTGTCCCAGGCTGGCTGCAGGGAGCCGCGACAGTGTTCGACTACCGCCGCATCGCTCTCACCCAGATTTCGCGCATCGGCTCGCGGTTTTTGCCCTTCGCCGATGTGGCGACGACCGAGGTGCCGCTGGCGCGGCTTTTGCGTTTGTCCCTTTTCCAGATCAGCGTCGGCATGGCGCTGGTCCTTCTGTATGGCACGCTCAACCGCGTGATGATCGTCGAGCTGCAGGTGCCGGCCACGATCGTCGCGGTGATGCTGGCGCTGCCGCTTGTCTTTGCGCCCTTCCGCACGCTGATCGGCTTCAAGTCCGACAACCACCGCTCGGCTCTGGGCTGGCGGCGTGTCCCCTACATCTGGCGCGGCACGCTTTTGCAGTTTGGCGGCTTCGCCGTGATGCCCTTTGCGCTGCTGGTCCTGTCGGGCTTTGGCGAATCGGGGGACGCGCCGCGCTGGATCGGCATTTCGGCTGCGGCGCTGTCCTTCCTGCTGGTGGGGGCCGGGGCGCATATGGTCCAGACCGTGGGTCTGGCGCTCGCCACCGACCTGATGCCTGAGCGCGACCAGCCCCGCGTGGTGGGGCTGATGTACGTCATGTTCCTGCTGGGCATGGCGGTGTCGGCGCTGATCTTCGGCTGGCTCCTGCGCGATTACTCGCCGCTGCGGCTGATCCAGGTCATCCAGGGGGTGGCCGTGGTGACCGTGGTGCTGAACATGGCCTGCCTGTGGAAGCAGGAGGCGCGCGACCGCACCCGTGCCATGTCCACCGCCCCCCAGCCCGAGTTCCGCGAGGCCTGGGCGCAATTCGCGGCCCGCCCCGGCGCGCTGCGGCTGATGGTGATGATCGGGCTGGGCACCGCGGGCTTCGGCATGGCCGATGTGCTGATGGAGCCCTATGGGGGCCAGGTCCTGGGCATGACCGTCAGCCAGACGACGCAGCTGACGGCGGTGCTGGCGGGCGGGGGCCTTCTGGGCTTCGCCATCGCCTCGAAGGTGCTGATGCAGGGGGTGGATCCCACGCGCTTTGCGGGTCTGGGTGCCCTCATCGGCCTGCCGGCCTTCGCCGCGGTGATCATGGCGGCCTTCGGGCAGGTGACGCCGCTGTTCGTGGCGGGCACCTTCCTGGCGGGCTTCGGGGCGGCGCTGTTCAGCCACGGCACGCTGGTGGCGGCGATGCGCTCGGCCCCGCGCGAACAGGTGGGCCTCGCGCTCGGCTCCTGGGGTGCGGTGCAGGCCACCTGCATGGGCATCGCTGTAATGATCGGCGGGCTTGCGCGCGACCTGCTGATGGTCGCCGGCGGGCCCGGCATGGCGCCCGAATTCGCCTATATCCCCGTCTTCGCCTTCGAGATGGTGCTTCTGATCGCGGCGCTGGCGGTGGCGGCCCCCTTCCTGCGCACGCGCCTTGTTGGCGCAGCGGGGCAGAGCAGCTATGTCAGGTAGATGGGGCAGGCTCGATCGGGTCCGGACTGCCCTTCCGGGGCAGCGGGACCCTTCCCTACGGCCGGCGAGAGGCCGGAAATCCACGGAGGACACATGACCACGATCGTTGCACGCGCCTACAAGGACCTCGACACGGCCAAGTCCGTGATGGAGGCCCTGCGCGCCGAGAACCACCCTGACCGGGATATGGACCTGTTCAAGAAGGGCGACGCGAAACTGCCCGAGAAACTGGCCGAGGCCAAGGTCCCCGCGGATGCGGTCGATGCGCTTGCCAAGGCCATCGAGGGCGGCAAGCCCGTCGTCGTGGCCCGCGCCGAGATCACGCCCTTCGGCGCCGCCGCCCGCGCCAAGAACGTGCTCAACTCGTTCAACCCCGTCTCCGTGCCGGGCACCGACGGCGATTACTACCTCGCCTCCGTGCCGCTTGAAGGAACGGGCAAGACCATCGACGGCAGCCACGGGCTCATCTTCACCAACCCTGAGGACGTGAAGGCCAAGCGCGGCTGGCTGTTCTCCAAGAACATGGGCTGGAGCCTGCTCAGCCCGCGCCGGCCCAGCGATCAGGCCATCTATCGCGGCCGCAAGCTGTTCAGCGAGGGCTTCTATCCGCTGCTGTCCAAGCGCAAGCCGGTGGAGGGGACCATCTACCGCGAGAAGAAGCTCTTCACCTCGGGCTACTGGCCGATGCTGTCGGACCGCAAGCCGGCCGAAGGGCTGGTGATGAAGGACCACCCCTACATGTCGCAGCGATTCTGGAAGGCCCCGCTCCTGTCCGAGCGGCGCTGACCCGCGCCCCGACACGGTACGATCCAGGCAGCGGCCGCCCCAAGGGGCGGCCGTCTGCATTGGGGGGGGTCAGCCTTGCGGGGGCTCAGGCGGGTCCAAGGGGGGGCGTAGCCGCCCGAGGGCCCAGCGTGCGGCGTCCGCCACGGCGGGATCAGGGTCCTCCGTCAGCCCGGCCGCAATCGGCGCCAGGGAAGGCAGGCCCGAGTTGCCGATGGCGTAGAGGACGTTGCGCACGAACCGGTCGCGACCGATGCGCTTGATCGGCGAGCCGGAGAACCGCGCTCGGAACGCCGCATCGTCGAGCCCGGCGAGATC
This sequence comes from Paracoccaceae bacterium, assembly GCA_007121055.1. Classification (GTDB taxonomy): domain Bacteria; phylum Pseudomonadota; class Alphaproteobacteria; order Rhodobacterales; family Rhodobacteraceae; genus Rhodobaculum. Next base: position 14,160 of record SKMM01000352.1, read on the forward strand.
GGCCAGCGCCGGGGCGGTCAGGTCGGGGCGTGCGGCGTATTTCGCCTCCCGGGCGGCGACGGCGAACTTGTTCCAGGGGCAGACCGCAAGGCAGTCGTCGCAGCCATAGATCCGGTTGCCCAGAAGGGGGCGCAACTCGGCCTCCACCGGCCCGCAGTGTTCGATGGTCAGGTAGGAGATGCAGCGCCGCGCGTCGAGCTGGAACGGCGCCGGGAAGGCGCGGGTCGGACAGATGTCGAGACAGGCGGTGCAGCTGCCGCAATGCTCCCGCTCGGGCGGGTCCGCAGGCAGCTCCAGCGTGGTGAAGAGGGCGGCCAGGAACACCCAGTTGCCCAGCTCGCGGCCCAGCAGATTGGTGTGCTTGCCCTGCCAGCCCAGCCCCGCCGCCTGCGCCAGCGGCTTTTCCATCACCGGGGCCGTGTCCACGAACACCTTGATCTCGCAGCCCGTCTCGGCCACCAGCCAGCGCCCCAGCCGCTTCAGCCGCGCCTTGGCCACATCGTGATAGTCGCGGTTGCGCGCATAGACCGAGATCGCACCCCGGTCGGGCCGGTCGAGCACCGCCAGCGGGTCTTCCTGTGGCGTGTAGGCCTCGGCCAGCATCACCACCGACCGCGCGGCGGGCCACAGCGCCGTGGGGTCCGCGCGCCAGTGGCGGCGCTCGGCCATCCACCCCATCTGCCCATGCCGCCCCAGCGCGAGAAACCTCTCAAGCCGCGCGCCCGCCCCGGCGATCGACCCGGGCGCGCAGACGCCCATGGCCGCAAACCCCTCCGCCAGCGCGCGCTCGCGCAGGCGGGCTTTCAGCGTGGCGGGAAAGGGCGCGGGCATCGGCATGGTCCCGACATAACCGCCCGGCGGGCCACCGCAATGGCCGGCGCCCGGGCCGGTGCCGCCGTACCGGGGGCGCTTTTCACTGCCCGGTGGCTGGGCTAGGGTGCGTCCGATCCAACGGGGGCAGAGATGAAGACACCCGCACTGGCCGCGCTGGCGGCGCTGGTTCTGCTTGCTGGCTGCGGGGGCGTGCGGCAGTCGGCGCTCAATCCGTTCACGTGGTTCGGCGGGGGCGAGGCGCAGGACACGCTCGTGCCCGAGGGGGGCTTCGGCGCGCCGCAGGACGGCCGCGCCATGGTGGCCCAGGTCACCCAGCTGGCGGTGGAACCTGTGCAGGGCGGGGCGATCGTGCGCGCGGTGGGGCTGCCGGCCACCCAGGGCTGGTGGGACGCCGAACTGCGGCCCGACGGCGATCTGCGGGCGGTGGAGGGCGAGCTGCTTCTGCGCTTCGTCGTGGCCGAGCCTCGCCGCCCCACGCCGGCCGGCACGCCGCGGTCGCGCGAACTGTCGGCAGGAGTGTTCGTCCCGGCCTCGGTGCTCGCCACCACCCGGCGCGTCACGGTTCTGGGCGAGGCCGGGCCTCGCAGCGTGGCGCTGCGCTGAGCCGGCCACTTCCGACCCGGAGCTCGCTGGACAGGGTTCCGCGCGACACTAGGCTGCGCCCGGCACCCGCATGAGGAGACCGCCCGATGAACGCCTTCGGCAAGAGCCAGTCGATCCGACGCCTCGAGGATGTGCGCTTCCTCACCGGGCATGGCCGCTATGTCGATGACATCGCGCCGGAGGGTGCTCTGGTGGCGGTGTTCCTGCGTGCCCCGGTGGCGCATGCCGACATCACCACGCTGGACGTGGCGGCGGCCCGCGCGATGCCCGGGGTCGCGGCGGTGCTGACCATCGCCGATCTCGACGCGGCGGGGGTCGCGCGCAGTATGCGGACCATCCCCGTCACGGGCCCCGACGGCCGCGAGGGCGCCACGCCCGACCGCCCCGCGCTGGCCCGCGACCGCGTGCGATTCGTGGGCGAGCCGGTGGCGCTGGTGGTGGCCGAGACGCTGGCGCAGGCCCGCGACGCGGCCGAGGCCATCGAGTTTGCCTTCGACGAGCGCGATCCCCATGTGGAGCTCGCCCCCGGCGGCCCGACCCTGCATGCGGAGGCCCCCGACAACATCGCCTACCGGTGGGAAATCGGCGACGGCCCGGCCACCGACGCGGCCTTTGCCGGTGCCGCCCACCGGGTGACCCTGCGGCTGCGCCACAACCGCATCATCTGCAACTCCATGGAGCCGCGCGGCGCCTTCGCTGAATGGGACGGCACACGGCTGCACCTCTGCTTTGGCGGGCAGGGCGTGTGGGGGCCCAAGGCGCAGCTCTCGGCGGCGCTGGGCCTCGACCCGGAAAATGTCAGGGTGACGGTGCCGGATGTGGGCGGCGGCTTTGGCATGAAGGTCATGATGTATCCCGAATACATCGCCATCGCCGCGGCTGCCCGGGCGCTGGGCCGCCCGGTGCGCTGGATGTCCGAGCGGACCGAAGCGATGCTGACCGACAATGCCGGGCGCGACCTGATCTCGGAGGCTGAGCTTGCCTTCGATGCGGACCACCGCATCACCGGCTACCGGGTAAAAATCCTCTCGAATCTGGGGGCCTACAACTCGGGTTTCGCGCAGAACATTCAGAGCACGGCCTCGGCCCGGGTGCTGACCGGGGTTTACCACATCCCTGCCGCCCATGCCGCCGTCACCGGCATCTTCACCAACACCACCCAGGTGGATGCCTATCGCGGTGCGGGGCGGCCCGAGGCGATCTACACGCTCGAGCGCACGCTGGACCATGCGGCCAGGGTGCTGGGCCTGTCGCCGGCCGAGTTGCGCCGGCGCAACTACATCGCGCCCACGCAGATGCCCTATGCCACGCCCTCTGGTGAGACCTACGACACCGGCGAGTTCGCGCAGCTTCTGACCCGCGCCGAGGCCGAGGCCGATGTGCCAGGCTTTGCGGCGCGTCGCGCGGCGTCCGAGGCCATGGGCCGCCTTCGCGGCCTCGGGATCTGCAGCTACATCGAGGCGATCCTCGGCGATCCGTCCGAGGGCGCCACGGTCGAGTTCTGCGACGACGGCACCGTGAACCTCTATGTCGGCACGGTCTCGAACGGGCAGGGGCACGAGACGGTCTATGCCCAGTTCCTCGCCGACCGCACCGGCCTGCCGGTGGAGGCGATCCGCGTCGTGCAGGCCGACAGCGACCGCATCGCGCAGGGGGGCGGGACGGGCGGCTCGCGCTCGGTCACCGTGCAGGGGATGGCCACGCTGGGCGCGGTGGAGGAGATGACGGCAGCCTTCGAGGCCTTTCTTGCGGCCGAACTGGGCGTGCCCGAGATGCGCTTCGACGGCGCGACTTTCCGCGGCGAAGGCACCAACCGCACGCCCACGCTGATGGAGGCCGCGGACCTCGCCCGCGCGGCTGGCCGCACCGACCTGCTGCGCCACGCGGCGCGGCGCACGCTGCCGGGCCGGTCCTATCCCAACGGCACCCATATCGCCGAGGTCGAGATCGATCCCGAGACCGGGGTGGTGACGTTGGACCGCTTCACCGTCACCGATGATTTCGGCAACCTGATCCACCCGATGCTGGCCGAGGGGCAGGTCCATGGCGGCGTGGCCCAGGGCTTCGGCCAGGCGGTGTGCGAGTTTGCCATCCATGACGCCACCGGCCAGCAGCTGACGGCCAGCTTCATGGATTACGCCATGCCGAGGGCGACCGATCTGCCGCCCATCCGCTTCACAACCGAACCGGTGCCGTCGGTCAACAATCCACTGGGCATGAAGGGCTGCGGCGAGGCCGGCACGGTGGGCGCGCTCGCCGCCATCGGCAACGCCGTGCAGGACGCGCTGTGGGACCGTGGCGTGCGGCAGGTGGACATGCCCTTCACCCCGTCGCGTGTCTGGGGCTGGCTGCGGAACGCGCAGCCATGAGCGTGACGGGCGCCCCGGAGGCAGCGGCCGGCGCGGCCGGGCCGGCGCCCATGCGCCCCATCCGCGATGCCGCCACCGTGGTGGTCCTGCGCGAGGGCGCGGGCGGCCCCGAGGTCCTGATGGGCCAGCGTGGCGCCCAGGCCGCCTTCATGCCGTCGAAATTCGTCTTTCCGGGCGGCGCGCTGGATCCGGGTGACGCCGAGGTGCCGCTGGCCGCGCCTCTGCCGGCGGCCTGTGCCGCTCGGCTGGGCGGGCAGGGCGCCGCCCTTGCTGCCGCCGCCATCCGGGAACTGTGGGAGGAGACCGGCCTCGCCCTGGGACAGCCGGGCGACTGGCCCGGAGTGGTGCCTGCGGACTGGACGGGCTTTGCCGCCCGCGGGCTGCGGCCCGACCCGCAGGGGCTGCGCTACATCTTTCGCGCCATCACGCCGCCTGGGCGCCCGCGCCGCTTCGATGCGCGGTTCTTTCTGGTGGACGCGGATCACATCCAGGGCCCAACCGACGACTTCTCGGCGGCCTGCGAGGAGTTGTCGCATCTCCAGTGGATCCCGCTGGCGCGCACCCGCAGCTTCGATCTGCCCTTCATCACCGAGGTGGTGCTGGCCGAGGTCGCCGCGCTTGCCGCGGGCGAGCCCATGGAGAGCGTGCCGTTCTTCGACAATTCGGGCGATGCGCCGCTGTTCCGGCGGATCGCCTGACCCCGCTCAGGGGTGGGCGGGGGCCGCGGCCGTCTCGCTGACGGTGCGCATCAGCAGGAACGCGATGCCGGAACACACCGCCACGCCCCCCACCAGCGGGATCGGCGTGCCGTCATAGAGCTGGCCCACGGGGATGGCGATCAGCACCGCGCCGATGGTGGACAGCGATCCGATCACCGCCGCGGCCAGACCCGCGATATGCCCCATGGGCTCCATCGCCAGCGCGTTGAGGTTGCCGAAGGTCAGCCCCACCATGAAGAACGCCGCGCACATGTAGGCGAAGAACGCATAGAACGCGTAGGGCTCGGGCAGCGGCAGGGCAAGCCATTGCGCCAGGAAGACGCCAGAGACCAAGGATTGCAGCCCGAAGGCCGTCAGCGCCAGCCGCCGCATCCCCAGCCGCATCACCAGCGAGGCGTTCAGGATCCCCGACAGGCCGGCCACCATGGCGACGCCCGCGAACCAGAACGGAAAGCTCGCCTGCCGGTCGAAGACATCCGTGAAGACCTGCGGCGCGGTGGAGAGGAAGATGAACATCTGCCCGAAGCCGAGGCTCAGGCAGGCCACCACCGTCATCACCCGCAGGTTCGTCGTCACCTCGACCAGGGCGCTCCACAGCGTGGCGAGCCGGAGGGGCCGGCGACGCTCGGGCGGGTGGGTTTCGGGCTGGCGCAGCATCAGCCAGCCGCCCGAGACGATGCCGAACACCACGAAGGACCAGAACACCGCGCGCCAGTCCCACACCGCGATGATGCCCGCGCCGATCATGGGGGCCGCGGCCGGCACGATGATGAAGATAGTCATGACGATGGACATCACCCGCGCCATGGTCCGGCCCTGGTAGAGGTCACGCACGATGGCCAGTGTCACGACCCTGGGCGCCGCCGCCCCAAGACCTTGCACGAAGCGGGCGGCCAGCAGCACCTCCAGCGACTGCGCCTGCGCCGCGATCAGGGCGGCGGCGGCGTAGACCGCGATGCCAAAGACCACCACGCTCTTGCGGCCGTAGCTGTCGGAAATCGGGCCCCAGACCAGCGTGCCCAACCCCATGCCGAGGACGAAGATGGTGACCACGAGTTGCGCGCGGTTCACCGCCTCGGGCGACAGCTCGCGGGCGATCTCGACCAGTGCGGGCAGCATGGCGTCGATGGAATAGGCGATGGTGGCGAACAGCATCGCCAACAGCGCCACGAATTCGGGAAAGGCCAGGCGGCGGGGATCTGGTTCGCTCATGCCTGCCGCTCCGCCAGTTCGGACAGAACCTCGCGCCACAGCTCCACCGGCTGGGCGCCGGGCAGGACATAGGTGCCGGCGACGATGAAGGTGGGGGCGGCCTTGATGCCGCGCTCGCGGGCCTCGGTCACGCGGGCGCGGATGGCGGCGACATCGGCGTCCGAGGCCAGCAGCCGGGCGATCAGGTCGCGGTCGAGCCCGGCCTTCGCGGCGATGTCCAGCAGCGTGTCGGGGTCGCCGATATCGCGCCCCTCGCGGAAATGGGCGCGCATCAGGGCGGCCATGACCGGGGTCTGCCGGCCCTCCAGCCCGGCCCAGTGGATCAGGCGATGGGCATCGGTGGTGTCGGGCATGCGCTCGATGGCGGCGAGGTCCAGCGCCACACCGGCGGCCCCGGCGGCCTCCACCGCCGGCTGCAGCGCCTCCACCGCCTTCATGGGGCTGCCGAATTTCGCCTCCAGATAGGTGCGGTGGTCGAGGCCGCCCGGCGGCATGTCAGGATTGATCTGGAACGGATGCCATTCCACGGCGAAGGGGTGGTCCGCGGCCTCCTCCAGCGCACGGTCGAGCCACGCCTTGCCGATCAGGCACCAGGGGCAGACCGGGTCGGCCCAGATCTC
>SKMM01000024.1 GCA_007121055.1 Paracoccaceae bacterium
AGGGTCAGGACCGGGCAGGCGCCGGGTTCGCAGTCGCGCATGCTCACGCCCATATTGGTGCCCTGCAGGGTCTCGGCGCCGGTCTCGACCGAAAGCGGCGCCCCGATCATCGCATCGAGCAGCCGCACAGGGTCGGTCACCTCGTCGGGCGCGAAGGGCAGCCGGGCGAAGGTGTCCTCGAACGCGCCGGGGCCGGGCAGCGCGAGCCGCGCGACCGCGCCCGTGGGGTCGTCGATGCGCAGGCTCTTCAGGAAATCGTCGATCCCCGCGCGCGGCACGGTCAGTTGCAGGGGATCGGGGCCGAGCGTTGCCTCGGCCTCGACCAGCGCCAGCCCGGCGGTGGAGAGCGTGATCGCCCGGATCTCGGGCTCGGCGCGGGCGGGCAGGGCAAGCGCGAAGACGGCCAGGGCGGCGGCGAAGGAAGGGGGAAAAGCACGGGACATGACACACTCCGAGGAAAGCCCGAATGGCCGGGCCGGCGCATCCTGCCGCGGTGCCGGCACCGCCGCAAGCGGCGCGGCGATCACCTTGCGGCGATGGGCGTCCAGGCGCTTTCGGCTTGAGCCCGCCGGGGCGCGGCACTAGACCGAGGCGAAAGGAGGCCCGGCGATGAGCGTCAACACTTTCGGCCATCTCTTCCGCGTCACGACCTGGGGCGAAAGCCACGGCCCCGCCTTGGGTGCCACCGTCGATGGTTGCCCGCCGGGCGTCCGGCTGGAGGCCGGCACGATCCAGCCCTGCCTCGACCGCCGCCGCCCGGGGCAGAGCCGCTTCACCACCCAGCGGCGCGAGGCCGACGCGGTGGAGATCCTGTCGGGGACCTACGAGGGGCGCACGACCGGCACGCCCATCCAGTTGATGATCCGCAACACCGACCAGCGGTCGAAGGACTATTCGGAGATCGCCGAGACGTTCCGGCCGGGCCATGCCGACATCACCTATTTCCAGAAATACGGGCTGCGTGATCCGCGCGGCGGCGGCCGCTCCTCGGCGCGCGAAACGGCGGCGCGGGTGGCGGCGGGGGGCGTCGCGCGTGCGGTGCTGGCCGAACTGGCGCCGGGGCTGACGGTGCAGGGCTACCTGGTGCAGATGGGCACGCGCGGCATCGACCGGACGCGCTTCGATCCGGCCGAGATCGACCGCAACCCCTTCTGGTGCCCCGATGCCGAAACGGCCGAGGCATGGGCCGCAGACCTCGATGCGCTGCGCAAGGCGGGCAATTCCGTGGGCGCGGTGATCGAGGTCGTGGCGCGCGGCGTCCCGGCGGGGCTCGGCGCGCCGATCTATGCCAAGCTCGACACCGAACTCGCGGCGGCGATGATGTCGATCAACGCCGTGAAGGGGGTGGAGATCGGCGCGGGCTTTGCAGCCGCGGCGCTGACGGGGGTCGAGAATGCCGACGAAATCGCCATGGGCGAGGACGGGCCGGTCTACGGCTCGAACCATGCCGGCGGCATCCTCGGCGGCATCGCGACCGGGCAGGACGTGGTGGTGCGCTTCGCCGTCAAACCCACCTCGTCGATCCTGACCCCGCGCGCATCGATCACGCGGGCGGGCGCGGCGACCGAAGTGGTGACGAAGGGCCGCCACGACCCCTGCGTCGGTATCCGCGCCGCGCCGGTCGGCGAGGCGATGATGGCCTGCGTGCTGCTCGACGCCTTCCTCCGCCACCGCGGCCAGACCGGCGCCCCGACCAACGCTTGACGCATCGCGAGGTCGGCATGGTCGCGTGGCGCGGCACCTTTGCCGCAACAGGCTGCGTTCCTCCTCAGAGCCCCTTCGCCAAACGGTCGAAGGCCGACAGCCGCCCGATCAGTTGCTGCATCCGGTCCACCGGCACCATGTTGGGCCCGTCCGAGGGGGCGCGATCGGGGTCCTCATGCGTCTCGATGAACAGCGCCGCGACACCGACCGCGCAGGCCGCCCGTGCCAGCACCGGGACGAAGGCGCGCTGCCCGCCGGAAGCCCCGCCCAGGCCGCCGGGCTGCTGCACCGCATGGGTCGCGTCGAAGACCACCGGCCAGCCGGTCGCCGCCATCTGCGGCAAGCCGCGAAAGTCCGTCACCAGCGTATTGTAGCCAAAGGACGTGCCCCGTTCGCAGAGCAGGATCCGGTCGTTTCCCGTGCTGGCGATCTTGGCGGCGACATGCTGCATGTCCCAGGGCGCGAGAAACTGCCCCTTCTTGACGTTGATCGCCGCCCCGGTCGCGCCGGCGGCCAGCAGCAGATCGGTCTGCCGGCACAGGAAGGCCGGGATCTGCAGCACGTCCACCGCTTCGGCCGCGACGGCGCAGTGCCCGGCCTCATGCACGTCGGTCAGAACCGGGATGCCGAATTCGGCCCGGATGTCCGACAGGATCTGCAGCCCCGCCGCCATGCCCGGCCCGCGCTTGCCCGACAGGCTGGTGCGGTTGGCCTTGTCATAGCTCGCCTTGAAGATCAGCGGCGTGCCGGTCGGCGCACAGGCCTCCAGCAGCCGGCTGCAGAGCATCCGGGCATGATCGGCACTCTCGAGCTGACAGGGACCGGCGATCAGGACGAAGGGGCGGTCTCCGCCGATCTGCGCCTTGCCGACCGTGACGACGCGCCCGGTCATGCCACGCCCGCGCGCAGGCAGTCGTGCAGGCGGATGATCCCCTCCGGCCGACCGTCCGGCGTGACCACGAAAAGCGCACCGATCTTGCGGCTGTTCATCAGGGCCACCGCCTCGGCGGCATGGGCATCGGCGGCGATGATGACCGGGCTGCGGGTAGCGACCTGACCGGCGGTGCGGCTCATCAACCCCTCGATGTTGCGGCGCAGGTCGCCATCGGAGATCACGCCGGCAAGCCGCCCCCGTGCGTCGATCACCCCGGTGATCCCGAAGCCGCGCGCGCTCATCACAAGGATAGCCTGCGCCATCGGCGTGTCCAAGTCGACCAGTGGCAGCGCCTCGGTCCCGTGCATGATCTGCCGCACGGTGGCCAGCCGCGCGCCCAGCTTGCCGCCGGGGTGAAAGCTTTGGTACTGCTCGGGGCGGAAGGCGCGCGCCTCCATGACCGCAATGGCCAGCGCATCGCCCAGCCCGAGCGTCAGCGTGGTCGAAGTGGTGGGCGCCATGCCCAGCGCGCAGGCCTCCTCATGCGGGGGGAGCAGCAGGCGCCACCGGGCGGCGCGCATGAGCGTGCTGTCCGCCTCGCGCGAGATCCCGATCACCGGCACCGAGAAGCGCAGGCAATAGTCCAGCAGATCGCCCAGTTCCGGGGTTTCGCCCGAGTTCGAGATCACCAGCGCCACGTCCTGCGGCGTGATCATGCCAAGATCGCCATGGCTGGCCTCGGCCGGGTGAACGAAGAACGACGGCGTCCCGGTCGAGGCGAGTGTTGCCGCGATCTTGCGCGCGACATGCCCGGACTTGCCCATGCCCGACAGGATCACCCGACCTTTGCAGGCGAGGATCGCGTCGGCGGCAGCGTCGAAATCTTCGGGGAGGGCCTGCGCGAGGGCCATCAGGGCCTCGCCTTCAATCTGCAGCACGCGGGCGGCAATGGCGCCAAGGCCCTGGGGGCGCTCGGTCGCGCAGGCCTTTCCTGAATGGTGAATGTCGTTCATCGAGGCGATACCGATTGGCCCAGGGCGTCGAGCTTTGCAGGCGCGGACCGCACGAAGAGAGCCAGTCGCGCTCGCATCTGACCGGCCCCAACGGCGTGGGCCCGATCAGGGACGTCCCCTGAGCCGGTAGGCCGAATAGCCAAACCGCGCAAGGAAATCCTCGATCGGCGGAGGCTCGGGGCAATGATGATGTCACCGCCCCCGCGGTAAGCCCATTCAATGCGGACCACCCTGTGGGCACAGGCCTCATGCACCTGCCGACCCGCCTGTGGCTACCACGACCGCCATCCCTCTAGGCCGTCTCTCCGGCTTGCCCTGCCGTTCTAACGGGCGTCGGCTAGCTCTGTCCATGACGGCGGCCGCGCCCTGTTCAGGGTCCTGCGGCGCTGCGGGCGAGCCAGGCGCGGACCGCGGCCGGGTCAGGAGCGCGGAGGAGGGCGACGGTGGCGCCCTTGCCCACCTTCACTGCGCGGCCGCCGAGGGCGAGAGCGGCCTCCATCGCGTCCTCATCCGTGGCGTCGTCGCCCAGCATCAGCGGGCGGCGCCCGGCAAAGGGCGGCGCGGCGCAGAGCCGGCGCAGGGCGGTGCCCTTGTTGGCGGCGATGGGCTTGACCTCGACCACCATCTTGCCGGCCAGCGCAGTGTAGCCCGGCACCGCGTCCGCCGCCTCCCGTGCGGCGGCAAGGCAGGTGAGCCCGGCGGCAGGGGCAGCCCTGAAGTGTAGCGCCGCGATGGGCCCCTTCAGTTCCAGCCGCAGGCCGGGGGTGGCAGCCGCGGCGCGGCGGAGGGGGGCCAGCACCGTCTCGGGCGCGGGCGGCGGGGCGGTCGGTACTTGGGCGCCGGGGGGAAGAGCCTCGAGCCCGTGGGTACCGATGCGCCAGACGGTGCCGGGGACGCGGGCGGCAAGGTCGCGCAAGTCGCGCCCCGAGATCACTGCCACTGCGCCCCCCAGCCGCGATGCGAGCTGACCAAGGTGCACGGCGGTGTCGTCCGAAAGACAGATCGCGTCGGGGTCCGGCCCGATCTCGGCCAGCGTCCCGTCGAAGTCGAGAAACAGTGCGTCACCAGGCGTCAGCGCCAGCCCGTCCAACCCGCTCACGGCACCGCCTCGGTCATGCCGTCGAGCGCGGCAAGGAACGACCGGCGCCAGGCGGCGACGTCATTCTGGTGCACGCCGGCGTTCAGCACCTGCCAGCGGTCGAGCCGCTCGTCGGCCGGCATTTCCAGCGCCCGGCGAATCGCATCGGCGGTACCGGTGATATCATGGGGGTTCACCAGAAGGGCCGCGTCCATCGCCTCGGCAGCGCCGGCGAAATGGGACAGGATCAGCACGCCCGGGTCGGCCGGATCCTGAGCGGCGACGTATTCCTTGGCCACAAGGTTCATGCCGTCATGGAGCGGCGTGACCAGGCCCACCCGCGCCAGCCGGTACAGCCCCGCCAGCATCTCGCGCGGGTAGCCGCGGGCGAGATAGCGAATCGGCGTCCAGTCGAGGTCGGAGTAGTCGCCATTGATCCGGCCGGTGAGGCGGTCGAGTTCCTCGCGCAGGTCGCGGTAGGCATCGACGGTCTCGCGCGAGGGGGGTGCGATCTGCAACAGGTTCACCCGACCGTGCAGCCCCTCATGCTCGTCGAGCAGGCGGCCGAACGCCTGCAGCCGTTGCGGCAGGCCCTTGGAATAGTCCATCCGGTCCACGCCTATCACCAGCGCCCGGTTCTCGATGATGCGGCCCAGCCGATGGGCGGCGGCGCGGGCCTCGGTGCTCTCGGCCATGCGCATCACGTCGTCGGCATCTATGCCAATGGGAAAGGCGGCGGCGCGCAGGGTGCGGCCAAACACCCGCAGCCGCCCGTCCGGCAGCGCCTCGGCCCCGTGCTGCTCCACCATGTAGCGGGTAAAGTTGCCGACGTCGCGGCGGGTCTGGAAGCCGATCAGGTCGCATTCCGCCAGCCCGCGGGCAAGGCGGGCATGCTGCGGCAGCGCCGCCAGCACCTCGGGCGCCGGCCAGGGGATGTGGAGGAAGAACCCGACCCGCCCCTGCCAGCCATGGTTGCGCAGCTCCTGTCCCAGCAGCAGGAACTGGTAATCGTGGATCCACACGGTATCGTCGCGGCGCAACAGCCCGTGCAGCAGCCGACCGAAGCGGCGGTTGACGGCGGCATAGGTGTCGAAGGCGGCATCGTCGAACTCCGCCAGATCGACCCGGTAGTGGAACACCGGCCACAGCGCGCGGTTGGCATAGCCGAGGTAGAACCCCGCATGCTCGGCGCCGGTGAGGTCGGCCAGCGCGAAGTCGACGGCGCCCACGGCGAAGATGCGCAGGCCGCGGCTTTCCTGGGCCACCACCGCACCCGACCAACCGAACCAGACCCCGCCGCGCTCGGCCAGCGCGTCCCAGACCGCCACGGCGAGGCCGCCGGCGCGGTCCTCGCCCGGGGCGGCGGTGCGGTTGGAAGCGACGATCAGGCGTCCCATGGGCAGAGGCTCCCGCGCAGCGTGGAGCTGTCGGAGGGCGGGGCCCGCGGCGGCGCGCGGCGCTGGCCCGTGGGGGAGATATCGTGTCCGTTGCGGCAGGTTCAAGCACCCCGCCCGCGGATGGATTAGCCGGGGCGGCGTTTACCCGGGCGGGAAAACCGATTAGGCCGCGGCGGGGAGCCGATGGGACGGGACCGGGCGGATGGCGCAGGCGGGCGTGAGCGGATGACGGCAGTGTCGGTCGTGGTTCCGCTGCGCAACGAGGCCGAGAACATCGGCCCGCTGGTGGACGGCATCGGCGCGGCCTGCGCGGCCTTCGCGCCGTTCGAGGTGATCCTGGTCGACGACGGCTCGACCGATCGCACGGCCGAGGTGGCGCTGGGGCTGGCGGCGGCGCGGCCCTGGCTGCGGGTGCTGCAGCACGACCGCGGCGGCGGGCAGTCGGCGGCGATCCATTCCGGCGTGCTGGCGGCGCGGGCGCCGCTGATCGCCACGCTGGACGGCGACGGGCAGAACCCGCCCTAGGAACTGCCGAAGCTG
>SKMM01000198.1 GCA_007121055.1 Paracoccaceae bacterium
GCCGCGCGCTGGCCGCCCGCCCGGCGCTGGTGCTGGCCGACGAGCCCACCGGCAACCTCGACGAGGCCACCGGCGACCGCGTCCTCGACCTGATGCTCGGCCTCGTCGCCGACGCCGGCGCCGCGCTTCTGATGGTCACCCACTCCCCCCGCCTCGCCGCCCGCTGCGACGGTCGCCTCCACCTTTCCGCGGGCCGCGTGGCCCAGGCCACATGAGGGCGGGGCACGCCATGGGGCTGCCCAAGCGGCTCGGGGTGGGGCGTTCTCGCGGGGCGCGGCATGGAGCCTTCGCGATTGGCGCCCGAAGGGCAGGGGCCGGGCCCATGGGGGCTCCCACGGTGACGACCCGCGCCATCGCAGCCCGCGGGGCGCCAGTCCTGACGATGACGGCCCCCACCATTGGCGTTTGCAGGGTGGGGTTTCCGGCGAGGACGTCCCGCAGGAGGCGCCCTTGCCGCAGAGGGGCCGGCCGATGAACCGCACGGTTCTATCCGCCCTGCTGGGCCATTGGCGCGCCCATCCGGTGCAGCTCGCCATGCTGCTGCTGGGCCTTGCGCTCGCCACCGCGCTCTTCACCGGCGTGCAGGCGATCAACGCCGAGGCGCGCGCCTCCTACGCCCAGGCCGAGGCTGTGCTGGGCCAGGACCGGCTCGACCGGCTGATGCCCGCCGAGGGGATGCGCCACATCCCGCAGGAGGCCTTCGTGGCCCTGCGGCGCGCCGGCTGGCAGGTCTCGCCGGTGGTCGAGGCGCGGGCAACGCTGGAGGGCACCCGCGTCACCGTGCTGGGCGTCGACCCGCTCACCGCCCCGGCGCAGGCGGGCGTGGGGGCGCTGGCCGAAGGCAACGCGCTTGCGGACTTCATCACCCCCCCGGGCACCCGCTTTGCCGCCCCCGAGACCGCCGCACGCTTGCCCGGTGTCGAGCCCGCCGAGGGCCTGCCCCCCGGCACCGTCCTCATGGACGTCGGCATCGCCCAGGACCTCGCCGGCATGCAGGGCCAGCTCAGCCGCCTCCTGCTCGCCCCCGATCAGCCCATTGGCCTGGCGCCGATCGAGGACATCGCCCCCGGCCTGCGGCTGGAAACCCCCGACGCCGCCGGCGACATCGCCCGGCTCACCGACAGCTTCCACCTCAATCTCACCGCCTTTGGTATCCTCGCCTTCGCCGTGGGGCTCTTCATCGTCAACGCCGCCGTGGGCCTCGCCTTCGAGCAGCGCCGGGCCATGTTCCGCACTCTGCGCGCGCTGGGCGTCCCTGCCGGCCGGCTCGCCGCCACGCTGATGGCCGAGCTCGTGCTCCTCGCCCTCGTCGCCGGCGCGGTGGGCGTGGTGCTGGGCTACCTCCTCGCGGCCCTCCTGCTGCCCGATGTCGCGGCCACCCTGCAGGGCCTCTACGGCGCCCCGGTCGCCGGCCGCCTCGCGGTGCGCCCGGAATGGTGGGCCGTGGGCCTCGCCATCGCGCTGGGCGGCACGCTCACCGCAGGGGCCCGGAGCCTGTGGCGGGTCTGGCGCCTGCCGATCCTCGCGCCGGCCCAGCCCCGGGCCTGGGCCCGGGCGTCCGAGCGCGCGCTGGCGGGGCAGGGGGCCCTCGCCGTCCTCCTCGGCCTCACCGCCATCGGCCTCGGCCTATGGGGCTCGGGCCTCGTCGCCGGTTTCACCCTCCTCGCCTGCCTCCTGGTTGCCGCGGCACTGCTGCTGCCCGTGGGTCTCACCGCCGCGCTGCTGGCCGCGCAGGCCCAGGCCCGCGGCGTGCTGGCGCAATGGTTCCTCGCGGACACCCGCCAGCAGCTCCCGGGCCTCTCGCTCGCCCTCATGGCCCTGATGCTGGCGCTCGCCACAAACATCGGCGTCGGCACCATGGTCTCCAGCTTCCGCCTCACCTTCACCGGCTGGCTCGATCAGCGCCTCGCCGCCGAGGTCTACGTCTCCGGCCGCGACGCCGCCGAGGCCGAGGCCCTGCGCGACTGGCTCGCCCCCCGCGTGGACGCGATCCTGCCCATCTGGAGCATCGCGGGAGACGTCAATGGCGCCCCCGGCGCAGTGTTCGGCGTGAAGGACCACGCCACCTACCGCGACCACTGGCCGCTCCTGCAGGCCGAACCCGACGTGTGGGACCGCCTCGCCGCGGGCACCGGAGTGCTGGTGAACGAACAGGGCGCGCGCCGGCTCGGCCTCGGCCTGGGCGATCCGGTCAACCTTCCCTCCGGCCTGACGCTGCCGCTCGCCGGCATCTACTCGGACTACGGAAACCCCCAGGCCCAAGCCATGGTCGGCCTCGACACCTTCCTCGCGACCTACCCCGAGGTCCCCCGCCTCGCCCATGCCGTGCGCACAGCGCCCGACCGCGCCGCCGCCCTCGTCACCGCCCTTGTGGACGAGTTCGGCGCCGCCCCCGACCGTGTCACCGACCAGGCCGAGGCCAAACGCTTTTCGCTCGCCGTCTTCGAGCGCACCTTCGCCATCACCGGCGCGCTCAACCTGCTGACGCTGGGCGTCGCCGCCGTGGCGCTGCTCGCGTCCCTCATCACCCTGTCGGGCATGCGCATCGGCCAGCTCGCCCCGGTCTGGGCCATGGGCCTGACCCGCACCGACCTTGCCCGGCTGGAACTTCTGCGTACCCTGATGCTCGCCGCCCTCACGGCCGTGGCGGCGATCCCCGTGGGTCTCGGCCTTGCCTGGGTTTTGCTCGCGGTCATCAACGTCGACGCTTTCGGCTGGCGCCTGCCGATGCATGTCTTCCCTACCGACTGGGCGGTGCTCGGCGCGGCCGCGCTGGTCGCCGCGCTTCTCGCCGCCGCCCTCCCGGCCCGGCGCCTGTCCCGCATGGCGCCCGCCGACCTGCTGCGCGTCTTCGCCCGCGAACGCTGAGAGTGCCCATGCCCCACCGCCCCCTCCTCACCGCGCTTGCCCTGCTGGCCGCCAGCCCCGCCGCCCCCCAGGGCTTCGCCGGCATGGGCGCCGAGGCCCCGGGCTTTGCTCTTCCCCAGCGCGGCCATGTCCTCGAATTCCCCCGCGACCACGGCGCCCATCCCGAGTTCCGCATCGAATGGTGGTATCTCACCGCCAATCTCGAGGGCCCCGACGGCACCCCCATGGGCGTGCAGTGGACGCTCTTCCGTTTCGGCCTGGCTCCGGAGGCACATGAGGGCTGGGACAGCCCCCAGGGGTGGATGGCCCATGCCGGGGTCACCACCCCCGAGGCGCATTTCGCCGCCGAACGCTTCGCCCGCGACGGCATCGGCCAGGCCGGCGTGACGCTCGAGCCCTTCGAGGCCTGGCTCGACGACTGGTCGATGACCTCCCACGCCCCCGACGGCGCCGACGCCTTTGACGAGTTGCGCCTCACCGCCCGCGGCTCCGACTTCGCCTTCGACCTGCGCGCCACGGCCCATGGGCCCCTGGTCCTGCACGGCGACGCGGGCTATTCCGTGAAATCCGAGGGCGGCCAGGCCAGTCACTACTACTCGCAGCCCTTCTTCACCGTGGAGGGAGAGGTCACCCTTCCTGACGGCCCCGTCGCCGTCACCGGCCTGGGCTGGCTCGACCGCGAATGGTCCAGCCAGGCGCTGCAGGGCGACGCTTCCGGCTGGGACTGGTTCGCCATGCATTTCGAGGACGGCGACCGGCTGATGATCGCCCGCGTGCGCTCCGAGGCCGACGCGCAGGGCTGGTTCTCCGCCGCCACCTGGATCACCCCCGACGGCGCCACCGAAACCTTCGGCCCCGACGCCCCCCGCTTCACCCCGCTTGAGACCGCCCGCGTCGCCGGCCGCGAGGTGCCCGTCCGCTGGCGCGTGGAGCTCCCCCCCCGGGACCTCGATGTCGAGGTCACGGCGATCAACCCCGACGCCTGGATGGACACGGCCTTTCCCTATTGGGAAGGCCCCGTCCGCATCACCGGTACCCACCCCGGCATCGGATATCTGGAGATGACGGGCTACTGACCGGTCCCCAAGGGCTTGGCAATCCCGCCGGCACAGGGCAAGCCGGTGGCTGACCCGCCACCCGGAAGGCCCGCCCATGACCCCAGGCCGCCTGCGCCGCCTCGCCTACGCCGCCTCGCTGGCCACTGCGCTCGCCATCGCCGTGCTGACGCTGATGCCCGCGCCGTCGCTGCCCAACGCGCCCGGCGGCGACAAGCTGCACCATTTCCTGGCCTTCGCGGCGCTGGTGTTCCCGGTGGTCGCGGTCCGCCCCCGCGCGGGGCTGTGGATGGTGCCCGGCGCGATCCTCTTCGGCGGCGCCATCGAACTCATCCAGCCCCATGTCGGCCGCCACGGCGAATGGGCTGACGTACTGGCCAACGCCACCGGGGCGCTCATCGGCGCGGCGCTGGCCTGGGCCGTCCACGGCGCCTGGCGCGGCCTGCTGCGCCGCGGCTGATCCCCCATGCCTCGCCACATCCTCTTCGTCACCGGCACCCGGGCCGATTTCGGCAAGCTCGAGCCGCTGGCCGCTGCCGCCCGCGACGCGGGTTTCCGCGTGGGGTTCTTCGTCACCGGCATGCACATGCTCGACCGCTACGGCCTGACCAAGCTCGAGGTCCGCCGCATGCCCGGCGTCGAGGTCGCCGAATTTCTCAACCAGCGCGAGGGCGATCCCCAGGACATGATCTTCGCCAAGACGGTGATCGGGTTTTCCGACTACGTGCGCCAGGCCCGCCCCGACCTGGTCGTAGTCCATGGCGACCGGGTGGAGGCCATGGCCACCGCCTTCGTCGCCGCCACCAACGCCCTGCGCTGCGCCCATGTGGAGGGCGGCGAGGTGTCGGGCACCATCGACGAGGTGTTCCGCCACTGCAACACCAAGCTCGCCACCCTCCACCTCGTCAGCTCCGAGGGCGCGCGCACCCGGGTCCTCGCCATGGGCGAGGACGCCGAGGCCGTCGCCGTCATCGGCTCGCCCGAGCTCGACAGCCACGCCCGCCCCTCCGGCGTCACCCTGGCCGAGGTCCGTACTCGCTACGCAATCCCGTTCGAAGACTACGGCATCGCCGTCTTCCACCCCGTCACCTCCGAGCTCGATACGATCGGCGCCCAGGCGCGGGCCTTCTTCGGCGCGCTCGACTCCTCCGGCCGCAGCTTCGTCGTCATCCACCCCAACAACGACCCCGGCTGCGACGCGATCCTGCAGACCATCGCCGCCCTGCCGGCTGAGCGCTTCCGCGCGCTGCCCTCGATGCGGTTTGCCTATTTCTCGGAACTGCTGCGCCACGCCGCGGTGATCGTCGGCAATTCCTCCACCGGGGTGCGCGAGGCGCCCTTCCTCGGCATCCCGAGCCTTGACGTGGGGACCCGGCAGACCAACCGCGCCCGCGGCCCCTCGCTGACCCGCGCGCCCGCCACCGACACCGCCGCCATCGCCGATTTCCTCGCCTGCAATTGGGCCCGACGCTATCCCCGCGACACGCAGTTCGGGCAGGGCGACGCGGCGGCGGCCTTCGCGGAGCTGCTGCGGTCCGACGCGCTCTGGCGCCTGCCCCTGCAGAAACGCTTCCACGACGGCTGATCCCACCGGCCCCGGGCGACGACCGGGCGCGTCAGGCCGGCTGGTCCTCGGGTCGCCACCTAAGTGCAGGCGGAGGTCACTCTCCGGGGCCGCTGGCGCAATCCGAACGCAAAACGCCCCCGCGGTTGTGCCGCAGGGACGTCCTGGACGCGGCGGCGATCAGACCGCCGAGCTGTGGCCGGCCTTCGACATCCCGTATTCGTCGAACATCGCCGCGATCATCCGCGTCAGCGGCTTGCCCTCGGGCAGGATCGCGAAGCCCTCGGCATCGAGCCGCACGAAGCCCTCGAACCGCTCCGCCGCCGGCCCGCACAGCTCGTCGAACCGCGCCCGGCCCAGCCCGAACCCCTCGGCCAGCTCCGCGAAATCCACGCGGAAATCGCACATCAGCGCCTCGATCATGCGCCGGCGCAGCAGGTCCTCGCCCCGGAATACATGGCCGCGGTGGGTCGCAAAAGACCCCTCGCGCACCGCCTTGGTATAGGCCGAGGTGGCCGAGACGTTCTGCGCATAGCCTTGCGGGAAGTAGCTGATCGACGACGCGCCCAGACCCACCAGCACCGGCGCAGTGTCGTCGGTGTAGCCCTGGAAGTTGCGCCGCAGCTCCCCCGCCTTCAGCGCCACCGCCAGCCCGTCGTCGGGCCGCGCAAAGTGGTCGATCCCGATCTCCTCGTAGCCGTCCCACACGAACAGCCGCCGCGCGGTGTCGTAGAGCTTCAGCCGTTCCTCGGGCGTCGGCAGGCTCTCGGACGGGATCATCTGCTGGCGCCGCGCCATCCACGGCACATGGGCATAGCCATAGAGCGCCACCCGGTCCGGCCCCAGCGAGAGAAGCTTCTGCACCGTCGAGGCCAGCCGCTGCGTCGTCTGGTGCGGCAGCCCGTACAGGATATCGGCGTTCAGGCTGCGGATGCCGCGCTTGCGCAGCGCCGCCACCACGCCCTGGGTGATCTCGTAACTCTGGTCGCGCCCGATCGTCTCCTGGATCTCGGGATCGAAATCCTGGATCCCGATGGAGGCCCGGTTCATCCCCGCCTCGGCCAGCGCGTCGAGCCGCGCGTCATCCACCTCGTTGGGATCGATTTCCACCGAGAACTCGGCGCCGGGGCCGAAATCCACCACCTCACGCACCTTGCCCGCCAGGTCGCGGATGAGTTCGGGCGACAGCAGCGTCGGCGTGCCGCCCCCCCAGTGCAGCCGCGACAGCCGCACGCCCTCGGGCAGATGCGCGCCCAGCAGGTCCAGCTCGGCCTTCAGCGTCTCCACGTAGGCCGCCACCGGCGCGTCGGTGGAGGTGCCCTGCGTGCGGCAGGCGCAGAACCAGCACAGCCTGCGACAGAATGGCACATGCAGGTAGAGCGATATCTGATCGCCCTTTGGAATGGCCTGAACCCACTGAAGAAAGTCAGGAGCCTGAACATCCTGTGAGAAGTGCGGCGCCGTCGGATAGCTCGTGTAGCGGGGCACACGTGCGTCAAACAGGCCAAGACGGGTGAGTTGCGAGTCGGTGGTCATTCGTCTAGCCTCGTTTACACTCTTTGTGTTCGCTTTGACGTGGATCAACCCAATGCCCAAGCCTTCCCTCATCGAGGACAACCTCGCCTCGCAGGACTGCGCAGACTGCCCGATCCGTCACCGCGCCGTCTGCGCCCGGTGCGAGAGTGACGAGATGGAGGCTCTGGAGGAGGTCAAGTACTACCGTACCTTCCAGGCGGGTCAGACGGTCATCTGGTCGGGCGACCGGATGGATTTCGTGGCCTCGGTGGTCACCGGCATCGCCTCGCTGACCCAGACCATGGAGGACGGGCGGCGCCAGATGGTGGGGCTGCTGCTGCCGTCGGACTTCATCGGCCGGCCGGGGCGGCAGACGGCGGCCTATGACGTCACCGCGATCAGCGACGTCGTCATGTGCTGCTTCCGTCGCAAGCCCTTCGAGGAGATGATGGTCCGCACCCCCCGCATCGCCCAGCGCCTTCTGGAGATGACGCTGGACGAATTGGATGCGGCGCGCGAATGGATGCTGCTTCTGGGCCGCAAGACCGCGCGGGAAAAGATCGCGAGCCTCATCGCCATCATCGGCCGCCGCGACGCAGAACTGCGCCTGCGCTCCACCGGCAACGACCTGACCTTCGACCTGCCGCTGACGCGCGAGGCGATGGCCGACTACCTCGGGCTGACGCTGGAGACGGTGAGCCGGCAGATCTCGGCGCTCAAGCGCGACGGCGTGATCATCCTCGAAGGCAAGCGCCACGTCACCGTGCCCGATTTCGACCGGCTGCTCGAAGAAGCCGGCGACGACACCGACGGCGGCCTGCTGGTCTGACCCCCGCCGCCCGGCGCCGGGACGGCCCCGGGACGGCACGCCGGGAGGGGCAGGGCGCACCTCGCAGGACCGTCGGCCTGCGAGGTCGGTTCGAGGGACGCCGCCCCCCGTCCCGGAGAGTTTTGCGGCCTCCCAGCTCCCCGACCGTGCCCGCGGACGCCCGGTGGCCGGGGTGCCGCAGCCTCGGGCCGCAGCCCGCCACGCTGCAGGCGGCGCGGGCTGGCGGGGCAGGGGGGACGGGGGTCGCATGCTCAGTGTGCCATCATCACGGGCACGCTCGCGATCTCCAGCATGTGGCGCGTGGCCCCGCCCAGGATCGCCTCGCGGAACCGCGAATGGCCATAGGCGCCCATCACCAGCATGTCGGCGTCGTGCTCGCGCGCGTGGCGGCACAGTACGTCCGACACCCGCGGCAGGGTCTTGGCGATCACCGACACCTCCGCGCGCACCCCGTGCCGCGCCAGCATCTGGGTCAGCATGCCGCCCGGATCGGAGCGTTCGGGTCCCTGCGAGGGCGGATCGACGATGACGATGTCCACCTGATCGGCCGCCTTCAGCATCGGCAGGGCGCGGCGGATCGCCGCGAGCGCCTCGTCGGATTGATTCCACGCCACCGCGATGCGCTTGCCCAGCGTGGCCGGCAGCCCCGCCTCGGGCAGCACCAGCACCGGCGCCTGCCCCTCGAACAGGGCGGCCTCCACCACCGCCTCGGCATCCGGCGTGCGCCCCTCGCCATAGGGCTTGGGCTGGATCACCAGATCCGAGAATCGCGCCCGGATCCCCACCAGCGAGGCCAGGCCCCCGATCTGCACTACCGCGGCCTCCGCGCCCCAGCGGATGTCCTCGCGGCCCAGCCGCTCGCG
Organism: Paracoccaceae bacterium; assembly: GCA_007121055.1. Taxonomy (GTDB): domain Bacteria; phylum Pseudomonadota; class Alphaproteobacteria; order Rhodobacterales; family Rhodobacteraceae; genus Rhodobaculum. The sequence goes on from SKMM01000198.1 coordinate 8,695, forward strand.
CACGGTCTTCTCCAGCGCCTCGGCCTCGGCCTGCGCGCGGTCCAGCGTCTCCTGATAGATCATCGCCGGCGCCCCGGCATAGAAATAGCCCGGCTGCGTGTGGTCCACGCCCAGGCAGCAGACGTCGAGATGCGCGTCCTCCCGCCGGGCCAGCGTGATCGCGGCATCCAGCGCCGGCCGGATCGTCGCGGGGTCGGTCACGAAGGTCATCAGCGACTTGTAGGCCATGTGGGTCTCCGAAAATTCCAGGTGGCGCGGGTCCCCCGAAGGGCCTTGCCCCGCGCGACAGTTTGACCTGTACCAGCCGGCCCCCTGAGCGGTTTTGACCCAGATCAATGTGCCTGAAACTCCCGTATACGACTGAAGACCGAAGCGCGCAGGCGGCCTCCTCTGGCCGCCCCGTGCCCGCGGGTCGGGACGGTCCGGCCCGCCAAGAAAGCGATGAAGGGACGCGGAATGTGGGAAGTGATGAAGCTGGGGGGCCTGGGCCTTCTGATCCTGTACGGTGCGCTGGGCACCGGCCTCGCACGCGATGAGGCGTTTCTGGCGCATTCCGTGATCATCCTGCTGGTCGCCTCGGGCCTGTTCCTGTGGCAGCTGCGCCGTTGGGGTGAACCCGCCCCGGTGGTGGACGAGACCGTCTACATGGACGGCGTCATCCGCGCGGGCGTGATCGCCACCGCCTTCTGGGGTGTGGTGGGCTTCGCCGCGGGGGTCTTCATCGCGCTGCAGCTCGCCTGGCCGCAGCTCAATTTCGAATGGGCGCAGGGCTACCTGAACTTCGGGCGGCTGCGTCCGCTGCATACCTCGGCCGTGATCTTCGCCTTCGGGGGCAACGCGCTGATCGCCACCGCCTTCTACGTGGTGCAGCGGACCTCGGCGGCGCGGCTATGGGGCGGGAACCTCGCCTGGTTCGTGTTCTGGGGCTATCAGATCTTCATCGTCATGGCCGCCGTGGGCTACATCCTCGGCTCCACCCAGGGCCAGGAATACGCCGAGCCGGAATGGCTGCCCGACCTGTGGCTGACCGTCGTGTGGCTCGCCTTCCTCGCCGTTTTCCTCGGCACGCTGGTGCGCCGGCGCGAGAAGCACATCTACGTCGCCAACTGGTTCTACCTCGCCTTCATCGTCACCGTGGCGATGCTGCATGTGGTCAACAACATCGCGCTGCCGGTCTCGATCTGGGGCTCGCGCTCGGTGCCGGTGTGGTCGGGCGTGCAGTCGGCGATGATCCAGTGGTGGTACGGCCACAACGCGGTGGGCTTCTTCCTGACCGCGGGCTTCCTGGGGATGATGTACTACTTCATCCCGAAGCAGGCCGAGCGGCCGGTCTACAGCTACAAGCTGTCGATCATCCACTTCTGGGCGCTGATCTTCCTTTATATCTGGGCCGGCCCGCACCACCTGCACTACACGGCGCTGCCCGACTGGGCGCAGACGCTGGGCATGACCTTCTCGATCATGCTGTGGATGCCCAGCTGGGGCGGCATGATCAACGGGCTTATGACCCTCTCGGGCGCCTGGGACAAGCTGCGCACCGACCCGGTGATCCGGATGATGGTGGTCGCCGTGGGCTTCTATGGCATGGCCACCTTCGAGGGCCCGATGATGTCCATAAAGACCGTCAACGCGCTGTCCCACTACACCGACTGGACCATCGGGCACGTTCATTCCGGCGCGCTGGGCTGGAACGGCATGATCACCTTCGGCGCGCTCTATTACCTGGTGCCGAAGCTCTGGCAGCGGGAGGGGCTCTATTCGCTCCGCCTCGTCAGTTGGCACTTCTGGCTCGCGACGATCGGGATCGTGCTCTACGCCGCGGCGATGTGGGTGACCGGCATCATGGAAGGGCTGATGTGGCGCGAAGTCGATGCGCAGGGCTTCCTCGTGAACTCCTTCGCCGACACCGTGGCCGCCAAGTTCCCGATGTATGTCGTGCGGGCCCTGGGCGGGGGCATGTTCCTGCTGGGCGCCGTCATCATGTGCTACAACCTGTGGAAGACGGTGACGTCGGTGGGGGTCAAGCGCCCCGCCGGTGCCGCTGTCCCCGCCGAATAAGGGAGGGCGCGGGACATGGGCGTTCTCGATACCCACAAGAAGATCGAAACCAACGTCACGCTGTTGCTGGTGCTCAGCTTCCTCGTGGTGACCATCGGGGGGATCGTGCAGATCGTGCCGCTGTTCTACCTCGAGAACACCATCGAGGAGGTGGAGGGGGTGCGTCCCTACTCGCCGCTAGAACTGGCGGGCCGCGAGATCTATCTGCGCGAGGGCTGCTACGTCTGCCACTCCCAGATGATCCGCCCGATGCGGGACGAGGTGGAGCGGTACGGGCATTATTCGCTTGCGGCGGAATCTATGTACGATCACCCGTTCCAGTGGGGGTCCAAGCGCACCGGGCCGGATCTCGCGCGCGTGGGCGGGCGGTATTCCGACGAATGGCACGTGCAGCACATGATCGACCCCAAGTCGGTGGTGCCGGAGTCGATCATGCCGTCCTATGGCTATCTGATGAACCGCCAGATCGACGGGCGTTACATCGCCGATCTGATGCGCACCCACCGCCGTGTGGGCGTGCCCTACACCGACGAGATGATCGAGAACGCCCGCGCCGACTTCCGCGACCAGGCCAATCCCGATGCCGACCACTCCGGCCTGCTGGAGCGGTATCCGGGTGCGCAGACCCGCAACTTCGACGGCCAGCCGCAGTTGACCGAGATGGATGCGATCATCGCCTACATGCAGATGCTCGGCACGCTGGTGGACTTCTCCACCTTCGTGCCCGATCCAAGCCGCTGAGGAGGGGCCCATGGAAACCTACACTGCCCTGCGCGCCTTCGCCGACAGCTGGCATCTGCTGTTCATGTTCCTGTTCTTCATCGGGATGGTGATCTTCATCTTCCGGCCCGGCAGCCGGAAGGTGCATGACGAGACCGCCAACATGATCTTCCGCAACGACGACCGCCCCCAGGCCCCGTCTTCCGACGACGAGGACCGGCCCCGCGGCCGCACAGAGAGCGAGGCCCGCTGAGATGGCCGGCGACGACAAGAAACAAGATCCCACCGCCTCCGAGGGCGTGCCCGACCAGGCCAACCGCGTGGCCCCGCCCGAACGGCAGTACCCCGAGCCCAAGGCCGAGCTGAAGCGCAAGGTCGCGGCCGAGCCGCCGACCACGGGCCATGTCTGGGACGGCATCCGCGAATACGACAACCCGATGCCGCGCTGGTGGCTGTGGACCTTCTACATCTGCATCGCCTGGGCGGTGATCTACTGGATCCTCTACCCCGCCTGGCCGATGGTGTCGCAGGCCACCCCGGGCCTCTTGGGCTCCTCCACCCGCGGCGACGTGGCGCGCGAGATCGCCGATTTCGAGACCCGCAACGAACCCTGGTTCGAACGCCTCAACGCCACCCCCGTGGCCGCCCTGCGCGAGGAGGACGACCTCGAACGCTTCGCGGTCCAGGCCGGGGCCGCGGTCTTCGCCGCGCAATGCTCGCAATGCCACGGCGCGGGCGCGCAGGGCGTGCAGGCGGGCGGTTTCCCCTCCCTGCTGGACGACCAGTGGCTCTGGGGCGGCACGCTGGAGGAGATCCACCACACCATCCGCCACGGCGTGCGCAACGAGGACGACCCAGAGGCGCGCTGGTCTGAAATGCCCGCCTTCGGCGCCGACGGCATCCTCGACGGCGACGAGATCGAGCAGGTGGTGGAATATGTGCTGGCGATGTCGGGGCAGTCTCATGATGAAGACCTCGCCGCGATGGGCGCCGAGGTGTTCGAATGGAACTGCGCGGCCTGCCACATGGACGACGGCTCGGGCAACACCGACCTCGGCGCGCCCGCGCTGAACAACCAGATCTGGCAGTATGGTGGCGACCGCGACACGATCCGCCACACGATCTACTACTCGCGCTATGGCGTGATGCCCGCCTTCGCCCAGCGCCTGCGCGAGGCCGAGATCCGCGCGGTGGCGGTGTTCGTCCACCAGCTCGGCGGCGGTCAGTGAGACTCCGGCCCGGGTGCGCCCCCCGCGCCCGGGCCGACAGCTGCGACGGAATGATGCATTTCGCGCCCATCTATTTGACGCACGTCAAGGCAGGCATCTGCGCCCCGCGCTAGCTGTGGCCAGACCACAGCAGGCCCGCCAGGAGACCCACCTTGAGCACCACCCCCGAGCCCCAACTCTACGCCGCGCGCGAACCGATCTTCCCGCGCCGCGTACAGGGCCGCTTTCGCAACCTCAAATGGGTGCTGATGGCGGTGATGCTGGGCATCTACTACATCACCCCGTGGATCCGCTGGGACCGCGGCCCCAACCTGCCAGACCAGGCGGTGCTGGTGGACCTCGCGAACCGCCGCTTCTTCTTCTTCTTCGTCGAGATCTGGCCGCACGAGTTCTATTTCGTCGCGGGCCTGCTGATCATGGCCGGCCTCGGGCTGTTCCTCTTCACCTCTGCGCTCGGCCGGGTGTGGTGCGGCTATGCCTGCCCGCAGACCGTCTGGACCGACCTCTTCATCACCGTCGAGCGCTGGATCGAGGGCGACCGCAATGCCCGGGTGCGGCTGTGGCGTGCCCCCTGGGGTGTCCACAAGGCCCGCGTGTACCTCACCAAGTGGACCGTGTGGCTGCTGATCGCGCTCGCCACCGGCGGCGCCTGGGTGTTCTATTTCGCCGACGCGCCCACGCTGCTGCGCGATCTCCTGACCTTCCAGGCGCCTCCCGTGGCCTGGATCACCATCGCCATCCTGACGGCCACCACCTTCTTCTTCGGCGGCTTCTTCCGCGAACAGATCTGCATCTACGCCTGCCCCTGGCCGCGGATCCAGGCCGCCATGATGGACGAGGACACGCTCACCATCGCCTACCGCGACTGGCGGGGCGAGCCGCGCGGCAAGCTGCGGCAGGGCAAGCTCGACCCGGGCCAGGGCGACTGCATCGACTGCATGGCCTGCGTCAATGTCTGCCCCATGGGCATCGACATCCGCGACGGCCAGCAGCTGGCCTGCATCACCTGCGGCCTGTGCATCGACGCCTGCGACGAGGTGATGGACCGCATCGACAAGCCCCGCGGCCTGATCGGCTACCTCGCGCTCTCGGATGAAACGCACGAGAAGGCCGGCAAACCCGCCATCTCGGCCTGGCGCCACGTCTTCCGGCCCCGCACCGTCCTCTACACCGTGCTGTGGGGCGGCGTCGGCATCGGCCTCATCGTGCTTCTGCTCATGCGCACCGATCTCGACATGTCCGTGGCGCAGGTGCGCAACCCGCTCAACGTGATCATGGCCGACGGCTCGGTGCGCAACGCCTATGAGGTGCGCATCCGCAACATGCATGGCGAGGCGCGGGAGTTCACCCTCGCCCTCGACGCGGCCGTGCCCATGGACATCGTCCTCGAAGGCGTGCCCGACCTCACCGTCACCGTGCCCGCCGACACCATGCTCAACCAACGCGTCTATCTGATCGCGCCGCCCGACAGCCCGGCGGCCTCCGCCCAGCGCACCGACGTGATCCTGCGGGCCACCGAGGGCATCAGCGGGCAGGCCATCGCCACCCAGACACTCTTTAACGGACGGGGGAACTGACCCATGGCAACCGATCCCAAACGCAAGGGCAAGCCGCTGACCGGCCTCAAGGTGCTCGCCATCGCCGTGGGGTCCTTCGCGGTGATTCTGGGCGCGAACCTTACGCTGGCGTTCAACGCCGTCAGCAGCTTCCCGGGGCTCGAGGTCGACAACAGCTACGTCGCCAGCCAGAACTTCAACGAGCAGCTGGAACAGCAGCTCGGCCTCGGCTGGGAGGTCAGCGCGCAGATCGAGGGCGGGATGCTGGTCCTCTCCTTCACCGACGCCGACGGCCGCCCGGTGGACGTCGCCACCCTCGACGCCACGCTCGGCCGCGCCACCCATGTGCGTGACGACCAGCGGCCCGATTTCTACTATCACCGCGGCACCTTCACCGCGCCGGTGGACCTCGCGCCCGGCAACTGGAACATCCGGCTGGAGGCCACCGCCCCCGACGGCACCCCGTTCCGCCAGCGCGTCGTGCTGCGCGTCCGCGAGGGCTGAGGCCCATGACCGAGGCGCTGCGCCCGCCCCCCTCGGCCTGTCCCGGCTGCGCCGTCGCCCCCGCAGCGGCGCCGGTCGAGGACAAGGGCGCGCGCCTCCTGCTGTCGCTTCCCACCATCCACTGCGCCGGCTGCATCTCCACCGTCGAAAAGGGCCTCGCCAGACATCCCGGCGTCCGCTCCGCCCGGGTGAACCTCACGCTGAAACGCGCGAGCATCGACGCCGAGCCCACCGTTTCCGCCGCCGACCTCATCGCCACCCTTGATGGCATCGGCTACGAGGCGCATGAACTCGATCCCGGCGTCCTGTCGCAGACCGAGACCGACCGCCAGGGCCGCGACCTGCTGATGCGCATTGGCGTCGCGGGCTTTGCGATGATGAACGTGATGATCCTGTCCATCGCCGTCTGGGCGGGGGCCGAGGACGCCACGCGCGACCTCTTCCACCTCATCTCGGCCGTCATCGCCATCCCCACCGTGGCCTTCGCGGGCCAGCCCTTCTTCCGCTCCGCACTCAAGGCTCTGCGGGCGCGGCGGCTGAACATGGACGGCCCCATCGCGCTCGCGCTTATCCTCACCGTCGCCATCTCGCTGTTCGAGACGCTGCAATCCGGCCAGCACGCCTATTTTGAGGCCGTGCTGATGCTCACCTTCTTCCTCCTCGTGGGCCGCTATCTCGACCATCGCGCCCGCGCACTCGCCCGCTCCGCCGCGCAGGAGCTGGCGGCGCTGGAGGTCCCGCGCGCCCTTCGCATCGCGGGCGGCACCCAGACCGAGGTCCCCATCGCCCAGCTGGCCGTCGGCGATCTGGTCCTCGTCCGCCCCGGCGCCCGCGTGCCCGTGGACGGCGAGGTCACCGAGGGTCGCTCGGAAATCGACCGCTCCCTTCTGACGGGCGAGACCCTGCCCGTCGTCACCGCCCCCGGCGCGCAGCTCAGCGCGGGCGAGGTCAACCTCACGGGCCCCCTCACCGTCCGCGTCACCGCGGCCGGCCGCGACAGCTCGCTGCACCGCATGGCCGATCTGGTGGCCGCCGCCGAGTCCGCCCGCACCCGCTACACCACTCTGGCCGACCGTGCCGCCCGCGCCTATGCCCCCACCATCCCGCTCCTGTCGCTGGGCGCCTTCGTGGTCTGGATGTGGATCTCCGGCGGCGACCTGCGCCTGTCGGTCAACATCGCCGTCGCCACCCTGATCATCACCTGCCCCTGCGCGCTGGGCCTCGCCGTGCCGGCCGTCGTCACCGCCGCCTCGGGGCGTCTCTTCCGCAAGGGCCTCCTGATCAAGGACGGTACCGCGCTCGAACGCCTGGCCGAGGTCGACACCGTCGTCTTCGACAAGACCGGCACCCTCACCATGGGCACCCCCGTCCCCGACAACCTCGACGCCCACCCCGAACCCGCCCTGCGCGTGGCGCTGGCGCTGTCCGAGGCCTCCTCCCACCCGCTCGCCCGCGCGCTCGCCACCGCCCTGCGCGCCCGCGGCCTCGCACCCGCGCAGGTGGACGACCTCCGCGAGGCCCCCGGCTACGGCGTCCAGGGAACCTGGCAGGGCCAGCCCGTGAAACTCGGCCGCGCCGGATGGGTCGGCGCCACCCACGCCGCCACCACCGGCGCCTACCTGTCGCTGGGCGAGGACACCCACAGCTTCACCTTCACCGATGCGCTGCGTCCCGGCGCCGAGGAGGTCGTGGCCGCCCTCCAGGCCCAGGGCAAGACCCTCTGGCTCCTGTCCGGCGACGTCGCCCCGGCGGTCGAGGCCATGGCCCACCGCCTGAACATCCCCCACCACCGCGCCGGCGCCCTGCCGACCGAAAAGGCCGCCCATATCGAGGCGCTCCAGGCCCAGGGCCACAAGGTCCTCATGGTCGGCGACGGTCTCAACGACACGGTGGCGCTCTCCGCCGCCCATGTCTCGATCTCGCCCGCCTCCGCCCTCGACGCCGCCCGCGCGGCCTCCGACATGGTGCTGCTGGGGCGCGACATCGCCCCCGTCGCCGACGCCCTGCGCATCTCCCAGACCTCCGTCCGCCGCATCCGCGAGAATTTCTGGCAATCCGGCCTCTACAACGCCGTCTTCGTCCCCATCGCCCTCGTCGGCTGGTGCACGCCGCTCTGGGCCGCGCTTGCCATGTCCATCAGCTCCATCACCGTCTCCCTCAACGCCCTGAGACTGAAGTAACCCCCGACCCCCGGAGGAGCCGCTCCATGGAAGTGCTCGCCATCCTGATCCCTGTCTCGCTGTTCCTCGGTCTCCTCGGCCTCGGCGCCTTCTTCTGGACCCTGCGCAAGGGCCAGTACGACGACCCCGAAGGCGACGCCCGCCGCATCCTCAACACCGACTACGACGACCGCCCCAAGCGCGACGACGAATAACCCCGGCTTGCATCCGCCTCCGACCCGGCGCTATCCCGCGCTTCGGTCCCACCGCGGAGAAAGCCCATGCCCGAGCGCACCCCCGTCACCGTCGCCGGCGCCTCGGGCCGGATGGGCCAGGCGCTGATCGGGCTGCTGGAGGGTCACCCGACCCTGCGCCTCGGCGCCTGCCTCGAACGCCGCGGCCACCCCTGGCTGTCCGCAGGCGGCCCCGAAGGCATCCCCGTCACCGACGACCCGGCCGAGGCCCTCGCCCGGGCCCCCGTCGCGCTCGACTTCACCACGCCCGAGGCCACGCTGGCCCTCGCCCGCGCGGCCGCCGACCGGGGGGCTGTCCACATCATCGGCACTACCGGGTTCAGCGACGCCCAGCTCGCCGACCTCGGCCAGATCCGGGGCGCCGTCACCGTCCGCGCCGGCAACATGAGCCTCGGCGTCAACCTGCTCGTGCAACTCACCCGCCGCGTCGCCGCCGCCCTCGGCCCCGAATTCGACATCGAGATCGTCGAGGCCCACCACCGCGCCAAGGTCGACGCCCCCTCCGGCACCGCGCTGATGCTGGGCGAGGCCGCCGCCGAGGGCCGCGGCGTGACCCTGGCCGAGGCTGCCCAGCGCGGCCGCGACGGCCTCACCGGCCCCCGCCCCGAGGGCGCCATCGGTTTCGCCGCCCTGCGCGGCGGCGACATCGTGGGCGAACACGACGTGCTGTTCGCCGGTCCGGGCGAGCGCATCGTGCTGCGCCACATCGCCACCGACCGCTCGATCTTCGCCCGCGGCGCCTACGACATGCACGACGTGCTCGGCCTCTGACCCGGCCCCCCCGCCCGGAAGGCCCTCGGAAACGGCGCCCCGCGCCGGCCTCTTCCACCCCGGCAGGCGGCGTGTTCCGCCCCAACTCCCGCCACAGCCGCCCGCACCGCTGCGCACCCCCCAGGGTCCAGCTCCCAACCCATCCCCGCCGCCCACGCAGGCACCCAGCCCCGCGCCACCCCGCCCCCGGCCCGAGCGCGATTGACGCGGACCCACCGCTGGCCTAACCCGTTGGGATGCCACCGCCGCCCCAACCCCGGAGTTCCCCATGAGCCTGCGCCACGGCCGGACCTATCACGCCATCCCCGGCCCCTCGGTGGTGCCCGACCGGGTGCTGCAGGCCATGCACCGCGCCGCCCCCAACATCTACGAGGGCGCGCTGCTGGAGATGACCGAGACGCTGATCCCCGACCTCAAGCGCCTCGCGCAGACCGAGACGGGGCATGTCGCCATCTACATCGGCAACGGCCATGCCGGGTGGGAGGCCTCCAACGCCAACCTCTTCAACCGCGGCGACCGGGTGCTGCTGCTCGCCACCGGCCGCTTCGGCCATGGCTGGGCCGCCAGCCTGCAGGGCATGGGGGTGGAAGTCGACATGGTCGATTTCGGCCGCCACAGCCCCGCCGACCCCGCGGTTCTGGCCGAAAGGCTCGCCACCGACCGCGGCCACGCCTACCGCGCCGTGGTCTGCACCCATGTCGACACGGCCTCCACCGCCCGCAGCGACATCCCCGCCCTGCGCGCGGCCCTCGATGCCACGGGGCACCCCGCGCTTCTGATGGTCGACGGCATCGCCTCGGTGGGCTGCGACGAGATGCGGATGGACGCCTGGGGCGTCGACGTGCTGGTGGCCGCCAGCCAGAAGGGGGTGATGGTTCCCCCCGGCCTCGCCTTCGTGTGGTTCTCGGAAAAGGCCCGCGCGGCCGGCCGCGACGCCACCCTGCGCACTCCCTACTGGAACTGGGAGCCGCGCATCGCGCCCGAGTTCTACTACCAGTATTTCTGCGGCACCGCTCCCACCCACCACCTCTTCGGCCTGCGCGAGGCGCTGGACATGCTGATCCACGAGGAGGGGCTGGAGGCCGCCTGGGAGCGCCACGCCCGGCTCGCGCGCGCTGTCTGGGCCGCGGCCGAGGCCTGGGGTCGGGGCGGCGCCATGGCGCTCAACGTGGCCGAGCCTGCGGCGCGGGCCCATGCGGTCACCGCCCTGCGGCTCGACGCACCCGACGGCACCCGCCTGCGGAAGTGGTGCGACGAGCAGGGCGGCGTGACCCTGGGCATCGGCCTCGGGATGGCCGAACCGGGCGAGGCCGCCTGGCACGGCTTCTTCCGCCTGGCCCATATGGGTCACGTCAACGCACACATGACATTGGGCGCTCTCGCTGTCATGGACGCGGGCCTCAAGGTGCTCGACATCCCCCACGGCCACGGCGCCCTCGACGCAGCCTCCGCTGCCCTCACCACGCCTCTGGCGAAGGTCTCATCCGCCACCGCACACCCCCCCCAGCCGGCCTGGGTCGACCCCGGCCTCGCGACGACCGCCTGACCGCGCGTAGGCCAACTTCGGTCCAGTCGCTCCTGACCGCGCGCCGGCCGACCCGAGACTTGACGCAAGCGCTTGACGAGGGGTCGGCCGGCCTCAGGTCCGCGGCGCCCGCCAGACCGTTACCCCGGCGGACTTGGCGCGACCGCGCCACCATCGCCTGACAGGCGGCGGGTTCGTGCGCGGCCGAAGCCAGGGCACTTGTCGAGCGTGGAGCGCCCCCGCAGCCGGGGGCTCGCCTAAACCGGCGGGGCCAGGATCGGGGCGTCGGCCACCCACCAGCCTGGGCGTGCGGCGCGCAGGGCCTCCGCCGCGGCCGCCGCGGCGGCGGCCGAGGCGAAGAGACCAAAGCAGGTCGCCCCCGACCCCGACATCCGGGCAAGCCCGCAACCGGGCTGTGCCGCCAACGCCTCCAGCACCGTGCCGATCTCGCGCACCAGCCCCCGGGCCGGCGCCTCAAGATCGTTGCGCATGGTGGCAAGCCAGGCCGCCAGCGCTCCGGCATCGGGCCAGGCGGGCAGGGAAGGGGGCATCGGCGCCCCGTCGCGGCAGTCGAGGGCTGCGAACACCGCCGCGGTGGGCGTCTCCACGCCCGGGTTCACCAGCACAAGCCAGACGGGCGGCAGGGCAGGGCAGGGCGCCAGCCGCTCGCCGATCCCCGACATCCGCGCGGGCCGGCCGGCCAGGCACACCGGCACGTCCGCCCCCAGCGCCAGGACTGCTTCGGGGGCCGGCGC
>SKMM01000397.1 GCA_007121055.1 Paracoccaceae bacterium
CGCGGGGTCTGACATCGACGACCCCGAATAAGGACCGCACCCCGTGCGTCAGCCGCATCCCGGGTGCGGGCTGGCGCAAGGCGCCCGGCCCGCCCCGGGCCGTCGGCACGGGTTGGGGGCCGGGGCGATCAGCTCTCGAAGCGGGTGGCGCCGCGGCGGCGTTCGTCGAGGCTGTGGGGCAGGAGGGCCGCCTGGTGCGCCCGCTGGTCGCAGTTGGGGCGCGGGCAGACGCGGCAGTTGATGCCGATGCCGGTGGTCTCGGCGCCGGTCAGGCGGAAGGCCTCGGCATAGCCGATCTCGCCCGCGTGCCTGATCGCACAGCCCATGGCCACCGCCAGCCGGTGGTCCTGCGCCTGCCGGCCGAAGCTGGGCCGGTCCACGGTGCGGGCCACGACGAAATACTGGCTCGCGTCGGGCATCTCGACGAATTGCGGCACGATCCGGCCGGGGATGCGGAAGGCCATGTGCAGCTCGAGCCGCGGGCAGGCGCCGCCGTATTCCGCCAACTGGAACTCGGTGGCGTTGAAGCGCTTGGTGACGTTGCCCGCCCGGTCGATGCGCAAAAAGAAGAACGGCACCCCCTGGGCGCCCTCGCGCTGCAGCGTGGTGGCGCGGTGGCAGGCCTGCTCGAAGCTGACGCCGAATCGGGTAGCCAGATGGTCGAAATCGTATTTCGACCCCCGCGCCTCGGCCAGATAGGCGTCATAGGGCATCAGCACGGCGGCGGCGAAGTAGTTCGCGAGCTCCACCCGGCAGCGCGCCTGGTCGCGGGCCTCCGTGATGCCGCTGCGCGCCACGAGCCGGTCGATCAGCCCGCGCAACTCCAGCAGGCCCGCGACATGGACCAGCTGAAACACCCGGTTGGGGTGGTCGAGCGCTTCGGACAGCCGCACCTCGCCCGCGGCTTCGTCCAGTTGGCGCAGGCTGTTGGGCATCTCGGCCACCGGCACCAGCCGCACCCGCACGCCCAGCCCCCGCAGCCGGGTTTTCAGCGCGCCATAGACCTCGTCCGGGGGCACCGGGGCGGGCCAGAACGCCCCTGCTGCCTCCTCCAGCTCGCGGAAATGGTTGCGCCGGCTGCGGAACAGGTCATGCACCACCCCCTCGGCCGAGGCCGGGGCCGCGCCCTCGGCCCCCAGCGTCAGCAACTGCTCGGTCGCAGCGTGGTAGCTGTGGTGCAGCTTCAGGAACGCCCCCACCAGCCCGGGCGCATGCACCAGGGCGGCGCGGAGTTCCGACAGGTCGGGCCGCTGCCCGCCGAACAGCGGATCGGCGAGCGCGGCCCGCAGGTCGGCGAGATGGGTGGCGCTGTCGTCCTCGGCGATCTCGCGCCAGTCGACGCCGGTGACCTCCATCAGCCGCAACAGCACCGGCACCGACACGCTGCGCTGGTTGTTCTCCAGCAGGTTCACATAGGACGCGCTGACCCCCAGCGCGCGGGCCATCTGCGCCTGGGTCTCGCCGCGCTCGGCACGCAGCCTGCGCAGCCGGGGTCCGATGAAGGTCTTCTGCATACGGGCGCACACATTCACCGCTGTGTCATGTTCACAATATTACAAAACCGACGATCTGTGAACTCTCGCGTTTACAGCAGGACCCGCTTTGCCTTCGCAGCATCGCCCCCCTGTGGCAGGCTGGGCGCACCGGGGCAGACCAACCCAGAGCGGAGACGACATGAGCCACACCCTTCACCCCCTGCGACGCCAGCGCCTGCAACGCTCCGAACTGGCGGTGCCCGCCTCCAACCCCACCATGATCGAGAAGGCCGCCCAGGGCCCGGCCGATTACGTGTTCCTCGACCTCGAGGACGCCGTGGCCCCCCCGGAAAAGGAGCAGGCCCGCCGCAACGCCATCCAGGCGCTCAACGACATCGACTGGGCAGGTCTGGGCAAGACGGTCTCGGTGCGGATCAACGGGCTCGACACCCATTACATGTACCGCGACGTCGTGGACGTGATGGAGCAGGCGGGCGACCGGGTGCACACGCTGCTGGTGCCCAAGGTGGGCGTGCCGGCGGATCTGTACATGGTCGAGGCCATGGTGAACCAGATCGAGCAGGGCTGCGGCCTGACCACCCGGGTGGGGCTCGAGGCGCTGATCGAGACCGCGCTGGGCATGGCGAATGTCGAGGCAATTGCGCAGTTCGGCGGCCGGCTGGAGGCGTTGCACTTCGGCGTAGCCGACTATGCCGCGTCGCTTCGGGCGCGCACGACCAATATCGGCGGGCTCAACCCCGACTATCCGGGCGACCAGTGGCACGCCGCGATCTCCCGCATGGTGGTGGCCTGCCGGGCCTATGGCCTGCGCGCCATCGACGGGCCGTTCGGCGATTTCTCCGACCCCGAGGGCTACAGGGCCGGTGCCAAGCGCGCCGCCGCGCTGGGCTGCGAGGGCAAATGGGCCATTCACCCCAGCCAGGTGGCGCTGGCCAACGAGGTGTTCTCGCCCCCCGAGGCCGAGGTCACCAAGGCCCGCCGCATTCTGGAGGAGCTCAGGAAGGCCGAGGCCGAAGGGCGGGGCGCGGCCTCACTCGACGGCAAGATGATCGACGCGGCCAGCGAGAAGATGGCCAACAACGTGCTGGTGCTGGCCGACGCCATCGCCGCCAAGGCGTAAGGGAGGACGCAATGGACATCCATGAATACCAGGCCAAGGAGATCCTGGCGCGCTCGGGCGTGCCGATCCCCCGCGGGGGGCTGGCCTACAGCCCCGAACAGGCGGCCTTCCATGCCCGCGAAATGGGCGGCAGCGTCTGGGTGGTGAAGGCGCAGATCCACTCGGGCGGCCGCGGCAAGGCCGGCGGCGTCAAGATCTGCCGGTCCGAGGACGAGGTGCGGGACGCGGCCGCCTCCCTGTTCGGCCAGACGCTGGTGACGGCGCAGACCGGGCCGCAGGGCAAATGCGTCTACCGCGTCTATGTCGAGGAAGGCACGGATATCGCGCAGGAAATGTATCTGGGCTTCGTGCTCGACCGGAAGTCCGAGCGCATCATGATCGTGGGCTCGGCCGAGGGTGGCATGTCCATCGAGGAACTGGCCGAGGAAAGACCCGAGGCTCTGGTGCGCATGGTGGTGGACCCGGCCGTGGGGCTGGCGGAATTCCAGTCGCGCGAATTCGCCTTCGCGCTGGGCCTCGCGCCTGGTCAGGTGCCCAAGATGGTCACGGTCCTGCGCGCCTGCTACCGCGCCTACCGCGACCTTGACGCCACAATGGTCGAGATCAACCCGCTGGTGATCACCGCCTCGGGCGACCTGATGGCGCTCGATGCCAAGATGAGCTTCGACACCAACGCCCTGTTCCGCCGGCCGTCCGTGGCCGAGCTGCGCGACCGCAGCCAGGAGGACCCGCGCGAGGCCACGGCGCAGGATGCAGGCCTGAACTATGTGGGCCTCGACGGTGACATCGGCTGCATGATCAACGGCGCGGGTCTGGCCATGGCCACCATGGACATGATCAAGCAGGCCGGCGGCGAGCCCGCGAATTTCCTCGACGTGGGCGGGGGGGCGAGCCCCGAGCGGGTGCTGCGCGCCTTCCGCACCGTGCTGGGGGACCGCAAGGTGCGCGTGATGCTGGTGAACATCTTTGCCGGCATCAACCGCTGCGACTGGATCGCCGAGGGCGTGGTGAAGGCCTATCAGGCGCTGGAGATCGACATGCCCGTGGTGGTGCGCCTGTCGGGCACCAATGTCGACGAGGGCCGGCGCATCATCGCCGAGTCCGGCCTGCCCATCATCACCGCCGACACGCTGGCCGATGCCGCCCAGAAGGCGGTCGCCGCGCGCGACGCCGCCCTGCAGCCCGCCTGACCCGGAGGACCCCATGGCCATTCTCATCACCGAAGACACCCCCGTCATCGTCCAGGGCATCTCCGGCCGCATCGGACAGTTCCACGCCGCCGACATGATCGCCCACGGCACCAACGTCGTGGGCGGCGTGACCCCCGGCAAGGGCGGCGAGACCGTGCTCGACCGCCCCGTATTCAACACCGTGCGCCAGGCCGTCCAGGCCACCGGGGCCGAGGCCTCGCTGGTGTTCGTCCCCCCGGGCTTCGCGGCGGATGCGATCATGGAGGCTGCCGATGCCGGCATCCGCATCGCCGTCTGCGTCACCGACGGCATCCCCGCGCAGGACATGATGAAGGTCAAACGCTTCCTGCGCCGGTATCCCGAGGGGCGCCGCATGCGCCTGATCGGCCCCAACTGCGCCGGCATCATCTCGCCGGGCCGCGGCTTCATGGGGATCATGCCGCCGCACATCTATGCCCGCGGCTCGGTGGGCATCGTCGGCCGCTCCGGCACGCTGGGCTACGAGGCGGCATCCCAGATGAAGGCCCTCGGCATCGGCGTTTCCACCTCCGTGGGCATCGGCGGCGACCCCATCAACGGCTCGTCCTTCCGCGACATCCTGGAACTGTTCGAGGCCGACCCGGAGACCGAAGCCGTCATGATGATCGGCGAGATCGGCGGGCCCCAGGAGGCCGAGGCGGCCGAGTTCGTGCGCGACCACATGACCAAGCCCGTGGTGGCCTATGTCGCGGGGCTGTCGGCACCCAAGGGTCGCAAGATGGGCCACGCCGGCGCCATCATCTCGGCCTTCGGCGAAAGCGCGCAGGAAAAGGTCGTGATCCTCGAAGCCGCCGGCATCACCGTCGCCCCCCACCCCTCGGCGCTGGGCGAGACCATGGCCGAGGTGCTGGCCCGCCGCCAGGCCCCCGCCAGCCGCGCCATGGCCGGGCAGGGCGCCTGAGCCCCACACCGCCAGGCAGGGTCCGCAGGCAGCACTGGGGGCCCTCTGGCGGTGCCGCGGGCCCGCGCCTCAGGGGTGTCCGGTGATGGCGCCCGCTTGACCCACCCGGTGGGCGGGACACTTCCCCCGGGGTGCGGCCCGCCCGGGCCGCCCCCCCGGAGCCCGCCATGCCCGACGACAGTGCCCTGCCCGTGGAGATCACCGCCCTGTCGCGGCTGCGCGACATCGCGTCCGAGGACTGGGACGCCTGCGCCTGCCCCGAGGCCGCCCACGCAGACCTTGCGCAGCACGGCCGGCCCACCGACCCCTTCACCACCCATCGCTTCCTTCTGGCGCTGGAAGCCTCCGGCTCTGTCGGGGCCGGCAGTGGGTGGCAGCCCCAGCACCTCGTGGCGCGGGTGGAGGGGCAGGTGATCGCCGTCATGCCCCTCTATGCCAAGGGCCACAGCCAGGGCGAATACATCTTCGACCACAATTTCGCCCATGCCTGGGAACGGGCCGGGGGCCGCTACTACCCCAAGCTCCAGGGCGCGGTCCCCTTCACGCCGGCCACCGGCCGCCGCCTGCTGACCCGCCCGGGCTGGGAGGACACGGGCCGCGCCGCGCTGCTGCAGGCCATGGTGCAGATCGCCGCCGACAACCGCCTGTCCTCGGCGCACATCACGTTCTGCACCGAGGAGGAGGCGCAGGCCGCCACGGAACTCGGCCTCCTGCACCGCGTCACCCAGCAATACCACTGGGTCAGCCGCGGATACGCGGACTTCGACGACTTCCTCGCCGACCTCTCCTCGCGCAAGCGCAAGGCCATCCGCAAGGAACGCGCCCGCGCCCAAGCCTTCGGTGGCACCATCCGCTGCCTGACGGGCGACGAATTGCGCCCCGAGCACTGGGACGCCTTCTGGGCCTTCTACCAGGACACCGGCGCGCGGAAATGGGGCACGCCCTACCTGACGCGGGCCTTCTTCGACCGCGCGCAGGAGACCCTGCGCGACGACATGCTCCTGATCCTCGCCGAACGGGAAGGCCGGCCCGTGGCGGGGGCGCTGAACTTCATCGGCCGCGACACGCTCTACGGCCGCTACTGGGGCTGCACCGAGGACCACCCCTGCCTGCATTTCGAGCTGTGCTACTACCAGGCCATCGACTGGGCTTTGGCGAACGGCCTGACGCGGGTGGAAGCGGGCGCGCAGGGCGAACACAAGCTCGCCCGCGGCTATCTGCCGGCCGAGGTGCATTCCCTGCACTGGTTCCGCGACACCGGTTTCCGCGACGCCGTGGCGCGCTATCTCGATGCCGAACGGGCGGCGGTGGATGACGAGATCGAGGTCCTCACCGCCTATGGCCCGTTCCGCAAACCGCAGACGGAGGATCCATGACCGAGAAACTGCAAGGCCCCGCCCGCGCCGAGGCGCTCGCCCCCCTGACGGCCAGCGGCTGGACCGAGGTCGAGGGCCGCGACGCCATCACCCGCACCTACACTTTCGCCAATTTTGTGGAGGCCTTCGGCTTCATGGCCCGTGCCGCACTTGAGGCCGAGAAGATGGGCCACCACCCCGAATGGCTCAACGTCTACAAGACGGTGGAGGTGACGCTGAGCACCCATGACGCAGGCGGGCTGACTGAACTTGACACGAAACTGGCGGCGAAGATGGACGCGCTGGCCTGAAGCGCGCGCCCGAACCGGCCCCGGCCCCCGCGCCCCCCGGTCAGCGGGCTCCCACCCA
>SKMM01000404.1 GCA_007121055.1 Paracoccaceae bacterium
ACCAGACGCGCCCCCAAAGCCGACAAACCCACGACCAAACCCCGCCCCACCGGCCTTAGCTTCACCGAACGCCACCGCCTGGAAACCCTGCCCGACACCATCGCCCAGCTCGAGGACGATATCGGCCGCCTCTCGGACCTGCTGGCCGACCCCGACCTCTTCACCCGCGAACCCGCGAAATTCCGCAAGGCCACCGAGGCGCTGGCCCGCCGGCAGGAGGCGCTGTCGGCCGCCGAAGAGGAATGGCTCACCCTCGCCGAACGCGCCGAGGGCTAGGCCCCACCCCGCCTTTCCAACCCCGCAGGCCCATGCTAGGGGCCGCGCGTCATCACCCGAGGGCCCGCCATCCGCGCGGCCCCAAGCACAGAGGCAGGACCATGGCCACCGAACGCACGCTTTCCATCATCAAGCCCGACGCCACCGCCCGCAACCTCACCGGCCGCATCAACGCCAAGTTCGAAGAGGCCGGCCTGCGCATCGTCGCCCAGAAGCGGATCCTGCTGACCCTGGCCCAGGCCGAGGCCTTCTACGCTGTGCACCGCGAACGCCCCTTCTTCGGCGAGCTGACCGAGTTCATGGCCTCGGGTCCGGTGGTGGTGCAGGTGCTTGAGGGCGACGGCGCCATCGCCAAGAACCGCGAGGTGATGGGCGCCACCAACCCCGCCGACGCCGCCCCCGGCACCATCCGCGCCGAGTTCGCCCAGTCGGTGGGCGAGAACTCGGTCCACGGCTCCGACGCGGCCGAAACCGCGGCGGCCGAAATCGCCTTCTTCTTCGCCGGCGTCGAGATCGTGGGCTGACGCCCCGGCGCGGCCGCGGGCCCCTCGGTCCGCCGCCGCGCTCAGGATGTCCCCTGCGCGCGCCCCCGTGGCGCGCGTTTCGCGTTTCAGCGGCCCTCGAACACCGCGGGCCGCTTCTCGGTAAATGCCAGAACCCCCTCGCGGAAGTCGCGGCTCTGGCCGCACAGGCCCTGCCGGCGGGCCTCGTCTTCCAGATGCGCCTCGAACGCGTGGCCCCAGGAGGCGCGCATCGCCGCGCGCATCTCGCGGTAGGCCAGCGTCGGGCCGTCGGCCAGCTGCCGGGCGCGGGCCTGCCAGCGGACAGCGAAGGCCGCGTCGGGTACGGCCTCCCAGATCATGCCCCAGTCGGCGGCCTCGCGGGCGGGGATCGCCTCGGCGAAGAGCGCAGCGCCCAGGGCGCGCGCGGGGCCCACCAGCCGTGGCAGCATCCAGGTGCCGCCGGCGTCGGGCATCAGCCCGATGCGGGCGAAGGCCTGCACGAAGCGCGCGCTTTCGGCCGCGATCACCACGTCGCAGATCAGCGCAAGGCTCGCGCCTGCCCCCGCGGCGGTGCCGTTCACGGCCGCGATCACGGGCACCGGGCTCTCGGTGATGGCGCGCACAAGCGGATGGTACTCATCGCGCAGCACCTGCTCGAGGTTCAGCGCGGCCACGTTCGGCCCCTCGCCCAGATCCTGACCCGCGCAAAAGGCCCGCCCCGCGCCGGTCAGCACGACCACCCGGGCGTCCCCGCCGCCCTCGGCCACGGCATGGCGCAGTTCGGCCCGCATCTGGCCGTTCAGCGCGTTCAGCACATCGGGCCGGTTCAGCGTCACCACCGCGACGCCGTCCTGCCGCTCCAGCGTGATGGTCTGGTAGTCCAAGCAGCCCCCCGCCCCGCAGCGGGGCTCAGTCACGCATCAGGTCGCGCAGGCGGGCTTCCTCCTCGGGCGACAGCTTGGGCGCCGCAGGCTCGCTCGTCCGCTCGCGCCGGCGGAGATAGACGAAGGCCGTGCCCAGCGCCAGCAGCAGCATCACGGGCGCCGAGATCCACAGCACCAGATTCGCCCCCGTGGCGGTGGGCCGCAGCAGCACGAACTCGCCATAGCGCTGCACGAGGAAGGCCATGACCTCCTCGTCGCTGTCCCCCTCGACCAGCCGCTCGCGCACCAGAAGGCGCATGTCGCGGGCCAGATCGGCGTTGGAGTCGTCGATGGATTCGTTGCGGCACACCACGCAGCGCAGGTCGCGGCTCAGCGCCCGGGCGCGGGCCTCCAGCTCCGGATCGTCCAGGATCTCGTCCGGCTGGGGACCGGCCACGCCGGCCACCGGGACAGCGAGCGCGAGGGCGGCGGCAAGAAACAGCGCACGCATGGCCATCACTCCGCCGGCAGGGCGCTCGGCCCCGCGGGCCGGCTGCGGGCGCCGGCGGCCACGCGATAGCGGCGGTCCGACAGGCTCAACAGCCCGCCCAGCGCCATCAGCGCAGCGCCCGCCCACATCCAGTTGGCGAAAGGCTTGATATAGCTGCGCACCGCCCAGCCGCCGCGGTCCTGGCTCTCGCCCAGCACCAGATAGAGGTCGCGGAAGAGGCCGTAGTGGATGCCGGCCTCGTTGGTGGGCATGCCGGCCGCGGTGTAGAACCGCCGCTCGGGCATCACCGTCGTGAAGGGCCGACCGCCGCGCTCCACCTCCATGATGCCTCGGGTGGCGAGGAAGTTGGGCCCTTCCACCCGGGTGACGTCGGCCAGCGTGATCTCGTAGCGGCCCAGCGGGAAGCTCTCGCCGACCTGCACCACGCGGATGTCCTCGGTCTGCCAGGCGAGCATGCCGCAGATGGCGAAGATCGTGACGCCGAGCCCGGAATGGGCGGTGGTCTTGCCCCAGTCGGCGCGCGGCAGGCGGCGCAACCGCTGCAGCCGCGCCAGCGTGTCGCCGCGCCCGGTGCGGGCCCAGAGGTCCACCGCGGCGCCCAGCACGACCCAAAGCCCCACGATCACCCCCAGCGGCCCCAGCGCCGAGCGCCCGGTCTGGATCGCCCACACCAGCGCCCCGGCCGCGAGCGAGAACACCAGGATCCCCACCAGCGGCTGGGTCGCCCGGGTCAGGTCCCCCCGTTTCCACGGCAGCATGGCGCCGATGGGCATGATCGCCGCAAGGCCGATCATGAAGGGCGAGAAGGCGATGTTGAAGAAGGGCGGGCCCACCGACAGCACGCGGTCGAACAGCATCTCGGCGAACATCGGCCACATCGTGCCCACGAACACCACGAAGGACGACACCGCCAGCAGCACGTTGTTCATAACCAGCGCCGATTCGCGGCTGACGGTGGCGAAGACGCCCTTGGCCTCCATCGCCTGGGCGCGCAGCGCGAACAGCGTCAGCGCGCCGCCCATGAACACCGCCAGGATCAGTAGGATGAACATGCCGCGGTCGGGGTCCACCGCGAAGGCGTGGACCGAGGTCAAGAGCCCCGAGCGCACGATGAAGGTCCCGATCAGCGAGAAGCCGAAGGCCAGGATCGCCAGCAGGATGGTCCAGCTCTTCAGCGCCTCGCGCTTCTCCACCACGATGGCCGAGTGCAGCAGGGCCGCTGCAAACAGCCAGGGCATCAGCGAGGCATTCTCCACCGGGTCCCAGAACCAGAACCCGCCCCAGCCGAGCTCGTAATACGCCCACCAGGACCCCAGCGCGATGCCGATGGTCAGGAACACCCAGGCCGCCAGAGTCCAGGGCCGCACCCAGCGCCCCCAGGCGGCATCCACCCGCCCCTCGATCAGCGCGGCCACGGCGAAGGAGAACGCCATGCTCAGGCCGACATAGCCGAGATACAAAAACGGCGGATGCAGCGCGAGGCCGGGGTCCTGCAGCAGCGGGTTCAGGTCCTGCCCGTCCAGCGGCGGCATCACCATCCGGTCGAACGGGTTGGAGGTGAACAGCGTGAACGCCATGAACGCCGCCGTCACCGAGGACTGCACCGCCAGAACCCGGGCCCGGAAGCTCTCGCGCAGGTTGGCGCCGAACCACGCCGCGCAGGCCCCGAACAGCGTCAGGATCAGGACCCACAGCAGCATTGAGCCCTCGTGGTTCCCCCAGACGCCGGAGATCTTGTAGATCAGCGGCTTGGCGGTGTGCGAATTCGCCACCACCAGCGCCACCGAGAAATCCGACACCACGAAGGCGTAGGTGAGCGCGGCGAAGGAAAACGCCACCAGCAGGAATTGCGCGTTGGCCATGGGCAACGCGGCCTGCATCCAGCCGTGCCAGCCCTTGTGGGCGCCGACGAGGGGAACGACCGCCTGCGCGAGGGCAACGACGAAGGCGAAGATGAGGGCGAAGTGGCCAAGCTCTACAATCATGGCGGCGAGGATATCCCGCCGGTCGGGACGCGCCAAGCCCTTGCGCGCGCATGTCGCGGCCGCGCGCGCGGGCGCGCGCGACGCTGATTCTCAACGGCTTTCCGCGGCCAGCGCCGCTGAGGCCCCGCCGCCCCGGCCCCGCCGGTTCCTCCGTTCACGCAGCTATGATCGCGCCGCCCCCGCCCCGGGCGCTCCGGTCCGGGCGGCGGGGGTGCAATCAGTAGGTGCCGAGCGTGTCGCGCAGCGCCTCCTCGATGGCGTCGAGCATCGCGTCGGGGCTCGCGGTCTCCGGCGTCACATCCCAAGGGGCGGGGTCCAGCGGCCCCGTGTCCGCCGGCGCCATGGCCCAGGGCTGCATTTCCCAGGGCTGCTCGGGGGTGGTGGGCGGCTCGAAGGCCGGCGGCGGGGTCAGCGGCGGGTCCATCGGCAGCGGGCTGACCGGCACGCCCTCGTGCACGGCCTCCATGACCTCGCGCCAGATCTCGGCCGGCAGGCCGCCCCCCGTCACCCCGGTCAGGCGGCGGTTGTCGTCATAGCCCATCCAGACGCCGGCGACGTAATCGGCGGTGAAGCCGATGAACCAGGCGTCGCGCGCGCCCTGGGTGGTGCCGGTCTTGGCCGCCACCTCGCGGCCCGGCAGCCGCGCCCGCCGCCCGGTGCCGGTGGAGACGACCTTCTCCATCATCCAGGTCAGCCGCCGCGCGGCCGGCTCGCTGATGACCGGGTCGCCCACGCCGGTTCCGAAACTCATCAGCGGCTCGCTCTCGCCCAGCAGCCGCACCTCGGTCACGCCGTAGGGCCGGA
Source organism: Paracoccaceae bacterium (assembly GCA_007121055.1). Lineage (GTDB taxonomy): Bacteria > Pseudomonadota > Alphaproteobacteria > Rhodobacterales > Rhodobacteraceae > Rhodobaculum. The sequence goes on from SKMM01000404.1 coordinate 4,943, forward strand.
CCGCGCGCCCACCCGCCAGGATCCCGGCATAGGCCGCCGTCATTTCCAGCAGCGTCGATTCGGAGGCGCCCAGCGCCAGCGCCGGCCCTTCGGCGAGGCTGGAGCGCAGCCCGAAGCCGTTGGCCACCGCACGCACGTTCTCGCGCCCAAGCGCCTCGGTCACCCGCACCGCGGGGATGTTGAGCGAATGGGCAAACGCCTCGGTCAGCGTGACCATGCCGTTGAACTCGTTGGTATAGTTGCGCGGAGACCAGGGCCCCGAGCCGGGGATGTTGATGGTCAGCGGCGCATCCTCGACGATGTCGGAGGGCTCGAACCCCATCTCCAGCGCCACGGCAAAGACGAAGGGCTTGAACGCCGAGCCCGTCTGCCGCAACGCCTGGGTGGCGCGGTTGAACGCCCCGATGCGCGCCTGCCGGCCGCCCACCATGGCGCGCACCGCACCATCGGCGGACATCACCACCACCGCGGCCTGCGCCTCCGAGCCCTCGCGCACGCGCTCGGCGAACACGCGGGCCACGGCCTCCTCGGCCGCCTGCTGGATGCGCGCATCCAGCGTCGTGGACAGGATCACGTCCTCGGTAGTGTCTCGGGTCAGGAAGCCGGGGCCCGCATCCATCATCCAGTCGGCAAACGCCCCGCCGGCGCGCTGCGCCGCGGCCTCGGACAGCACGGCGGGGTTGGCGCGGTAATGCGCGACCTGCTCGGCGGTCAGGAACCCCTCTTCCTCCATCAGCCCCAGGATCAGGTTCGCCCGCCCCTGCGCCCGGTCCAGGTTGCGCGTCGGCGCAAAGGCCGAGGGCGCGCGCAGCAGTCCCGCCAGCATCGCCGCCTGCGCCGGGTTCACCTCGTTGGCCGAGATGCCGAAGAACCGCTGCGCCGCGGCCTCGAACCCGCGTGCCCCCGCGCCCATGTAGGCGCGGTTGATATAGATCGACAGGATCTCGTCCTTGGAGAACTTCGCCTCCAGCGCAAAGGCGAACGGCACTTCCTGGATCTTGCGCCACAGCGTGTTGCGCCGGCAGTCGGCCTCGAACTCGGCCTCGTTCGCCCATTCGGAGGGGTCGAACTGCACCCCCAGACACAGCAGCTTCGCGGTCTGCTGGGTGATGGTCGACCCGCCATGGCCGGCCAGCGGGTGGCGGCCGGCGGCGATGTTGATTCGCATCGCCCCGGCGATGCCGCGGGGCGAGATGCCGAAATGCCGCTCGAACCGCCGGTCCTCGGTGGCGATGATCGCGTTGCGCAGATGCGGCGAGATGTTGTCGGCGGTGATCTGCCCCCCGAAGGTCTCGCCCCGCCAGGCGAACACCTGCCCGTCGGCATCCAGCATGGTGACCGACCCGCGCGCCCGGCCGTCCAGCAGCTCGGTGAACTCCGGCAACTGCGTATAGAAGTAGAAGGTCGCCGCCCCCAACAGCAGTGCCACCACCGCCGTCAGCCGCCAGGTCAGCCCCCAGATCAGCCGCAGCACGAAGCGCAGCGCCCGTCCGGGCAGCGACAGAAGGCCCCCGCCC
>SKMM01000306.1 GCA_007121055.1 Paracoccaceae bacterium
CCAGCTCGCGCTTGTAGACCGCCAGCTTCTCGGTGAGGTGGATGTCGCAGGTCATCACCGCGGCCATGAACTCCACCGGGTGGTTGGCCTTGAGCCAGGCGGTCTGGTAGCTGACCACGGCATAGGCCGCGGCGTGGGATTTGTTGAAGCCGTAGTTCGCGAATTTCTCCAGCAGGTCGAAGACCTCGCCGGCCTTCCTTTCATCGACGCCCTTGTCCATGGCGCCCTTGATGAATTTGGGGCGCTCGGCGTCCATTGCCTCCTTGATCTTCTTGCCCATGGCGCGGCGCAGCAGGTCGGCGCCACCCAAGGAATACCCCGCCATCTCCTGCGCGATCTGCATCACCTGTTCCTGGTAGACGATGATGCCCTGGGTCTCCTCCAGGATGTGGTCGATCAGGGGGTGGATCGATTCGCGCGGGCGCAGGCCATGCTTGACCTCGCAATACTGCGGGATGTTCTCCATGGGCCCGGGGCGGTAGAGGGCCACCAGCGCCACGATATCCTCGATGCAGGTGGGCTTCATGCGCCGCAGCGCGTCCATCATGCCGGCGCTTTCCACCTGGAACACCGCGACGGTCTGGGCGGAGCTGTAGAGCGCATAGGTCGCGGGGTCGTCCAGCGGCAGGCGTTCGGGGTCGATCTCGATGCCTCGCTTGGCGAGCAGGCGGACGGCGTGCTGCACCACCGTCAGCGTCTTCAGGCCGAGGAAGTCGAACTTCACGAGGCCCGCCGCCTCGACCCATTTCATGTTGAACTGGGTGGCGGGCATGTCCGAGCGGGGGTCCTGATAGAGCGGCACCAGTTCGTCCAGCGGGCGGTCGCCGATCACGACGCCGGCGGCGTGGGTGGAGGCGTTGCGGAGCAGCCCCTCGATGGCCTGGGCGTAGGTGAGGCAGCGGTCTACCACCTCTTCGGCGCGCGCGGCCTCTCGCAGGCGCGGTTCGTCGGCGAGCGCCTTGGAGACGGAGACCGGCTTGACCCCCTCCACCGGGATCATCTTGGACAGCCGGTCCACCTGGCCATAGGGCATCTGCAACACCCGCCCCACATCCCGCACCGCCGCCTTGGACAGCAAAGCGCCGAAGGTGATGATCTGCCCCACCCGGTCGCGGCCGTATCGGTCCTGCACATAGGCGATGACCTCCTCGCGGCGGTCCATGCAGAAGTCGATGTCGAAGTCGGGCATGGAGACCCGCTCGGGGTTCAGGAACCGCTCGAACAGCAGCCCGTAGCGCAATGGATCCAGGTCGGTAATCGTCAGCGCCCAGGCCACCAGCGAGCCCGCACCGGACCCCCGCCCCGGCCCCACCGGAATGCCCTGCGCCTTGGCCCATTTGATGAAGTCCGCGACGATCAGGAAATAGCCCGGAAAGCCCATCCCCTCGATCACGCCCAGCTCGAACTCCAGCCGCTCGTCATAGACCGAGCGCGGCGCCGAGGGCGGGATCACCGCCAGCCGCGCCTCCAGCCCCTCGCGGGCCTGCCGGCGGAGTTCCTGCACCTCGTCCTCGGCGAATCGCGGCAGGATCGGGGGGTGTTTCTTGGCGGCAAAGGCGCAGCGGCGGGCGATCTCGACGGTGTTTTCCAGCGCCTCGGGCAGGTCGGCGAACAGCGCCGCCATCTCCTCGGGGGTCTTCAGCGCATGCTGCGGGGTCAGGCGGCGGCGTGGGGCGGCCTGGTCCACATAGGCGCCGTCGGCGATGCACATCAGCGCGTCATGGGCCTCGTACATCTTGGCATCGGGGAAGTGGACGTCGTTGGTGGCGACCAGCGGCAGGTCCATCGCGTAGGCCATCTCGACGAAGGCCCGTTCGGTCGCGCGCTCCGCCTCGACCACCGGCCCCGACTCGGCCGGGTGGCGCTGCAACTCCACATAGAGCCGTCCCGGAAAGGCCGCTGCCAGCCGCTGCACCACCGCCTCGGCCCGCCGGCCCTGTGCCGCCCGGATCAGCCTCCCCGCCGGCCCATCCGGCCCGCCGGTCAGGCAGATCAGCCCCCCGGCATGGGCCTCCAGCGCCTCCAGCGGCACCTCGCCCCGGGGGCTCTGGTCATCGAGATACAGAAGCGTGTTGAGCTTCAGGAGGTTGCGCCACCCCGCTTCGTCCTGCACCAGCAGCACCACCGCGGCGGGCGGGCGCGGCCGCTCGCCGGGCTGCACGGGGTCGAAGCCCACATGCAGCTCGCAGCCCAGGATCGGCTGCACCCCCCTTGCCTGTGCACCCACGGAAAACTCCAGCGCACAGAACAGGTTGTTGGTGTCGGTCACGGCCACCGCCGGCATCCCGCTGTCGGCCGCGAGCGCAGGCAACGCCTTCACCGGAACTGCTCCCTGAAGGAGCGAATACTCGGTGTGCAGCCGCAGATGGATGAATCGGGGGGCATTGGTCATGATCCGGACCCTACGCCGGCCCCACAATCCCGCCAACCCCGCCCGCGGGGCTTGCCAAGCCGCGCGGCGGCCTTTCTTCTCCCTTCTGGCCGCGCCGTCGCTTTCCGCCGCATCGGGCGGCAGCGCCCCAGGGCCGAACCGAAGAGAAAGCGGCAGGTCGCACCCATGGCGAAGGTCTCCTTCACCCTCAACGGCACCCCGGTTTCCGCGGAGGTGCCTCCCACCACCACGCTCCTGGACTGGCTGCGCGAGGCACGCGGCCTCACCGGCACCAAGGAGGGCTGCAACGAGGGCGACTGTGGCGCCTGCACCGTGATGGTGACCGACGTCCGCGGGGTCCGCGCGCTCAACGCCTGCATCCTCCTGGTGCCGCAGCTCCAGGGCGCCGCCGTCCGCACCGTCGAGGGGCTCGGTGCCCCTGACGGCACCCTCCACCCGGTCCAGCAGGCACTGATCGACCACCACGGCTCCCAATGCGGCTTCTGCACCCCCGGCATCGCCGTGTCGCTGGCCGTCGCCCACGCGCAGGGAAGGCAGGACTTCGACGACATCCTCGCCGGCAACCTCTGCCGCTGCACCGGCTACGCCCCCATCCTGCGCGCGGCCCATGCCGCAGCCGGGGCCCCCGTCCCGGCATGGGTGCAGGACCCGCCGCCCGCGCGACGCCCGGCGGGGGGTGCGGGGGGCAGCCAGCCCCCCGCTGGCCTCCCAATGGGCGCAACTGCCTCCGCGCCCGGGGCGGCCTTCCTCCCCCGCGATGCCGACGACCTCGCCCGCTGGTACGCCGCCCACCCCGACGCCACCCTGATTGCGGGCGCCACCGACGTGGGCCTGTGGATCACCAAGGGCCTGCGCGACCTCGCGCCGGTGGCTTTCATCGCCGGCCTCGACGACCTGCGCCGGATCGAGGAAACGCCCGACGGCCTGCGCCTCGGCGCCTGTGTCACGCTGGCCGAGGCGCACGCCCCGCTGGCCGCCCGCCACCCCGCGCTCGGTGAACTCATCCGCCGCTACGGCTCCGAACAGGTACGCGCCGCGGCCACCATCGGGGGCAACATCGCCAACGGCTCGCCCATCGGCGACAGCCCGCCCCCGCTCATCGCACTGGGCGCCACCCTGCACCTGCGCCACGGCGACACCCGCCGCGCCCTGCCGCTCGAGGAGTTCTTCCTCGACTACGGCCGACAGGACCGCCGCCCCGGCGAATTCGTCGAGGCCGTCACCATCCCCGCCCAGCCCGACCGCCTGCGCGTCTGGAAGATTTCCAAACGCTTCGACCAGGACATCTCGGCCGTCTGCGGGGCGTTCAACATCACGGTCGAGGGTGGCACCGTCACCGCCGCGCGCATCGCGTTCGGCGGCATGGCCGGCACGCCCAAACGCGCCCGCGCGGTGGAGGCCGCCCTGATCGGCCGCCCCTGGACCGCGGCCACCGTCACCGCCGCCCTGCCCGCCTTCGAGGCCGACTTCACCCCCCTTAGCGACATGCGCGCCTCGGCCGCCTACCGGATGCGGACCGCGCAGGCGCTGCTGTGGCGGGCTTTCCATGCCGATCATGGCACGCCGCTCTTCGTGCTGGAGGTCGCGCCATGACCGTCCACAAGCCGCTGCCCCATGACGCGGCCCGGCTGCATGTCACCGGGCAAGCGCGCTATGTCGACGACATCCCCGCGCCGCCCGGCACGCTGCATCTGGCGTTTGGTCTGTCGCCGGTGGCGCATGGGACGATCACGGCGCTTGACCTCGGACCCGTCCGCGCGGCCCCCGGTGTGGCCGGCGCGTGGGGTGCCGCAGACCTCGACCCCATGCCCGACGTCAGCCCCGCCGCCCATGACGAGCCACTGCTGGCGACCGATACCGTCCACTACGCGGGCCAGCCGGTGTTCCTCGTGGCGGCCGAGACCCACCTCGCAGCCCGCCGCGCCGCGCGCCTAGCGCGGCTGGAGATCGCCGAGGCACCCGCCATCCTCACCCTCGACGAGGCGCTGGCGGCGGGTAGCCGCTTCGAGGACGGCCCGCGCATCTGGGCCTCTGGGGACCCCGCGGCGGCCATCGCCGCCGCCGCCCATATCGTCGAGGGCGAGATCGAGATCGGCGGGCAGGAGCATTTCTATCTGGAAGGCCAGGCCGCCCTTGCCCTGCCGCAGGAGGGGGGAGACATGGTCGTCCACGCCTCCTCGCAGCACCCCACCGAGATCCAGCACAAGGTGGCCGAGGCGCTCGGCCTGTCGATGGCTGCGGTGCGGGTCGAGGTGCGGCGGATGGGCGGCGGCTTTGGCGGCAAGGAGAGCCAGGGCAATGCGCTGGCCGTCGCCTGCGCGGTGGTGGCGCGGCTGACGGGCCGGCCTGTGCGGATGCGCTATGACCGCGACGATGATTTCGAGATCACCGGCAAGCGGCATGATTTCCGCATCCGCTACCGTGCGGGGGTGGACGCGGAGGGGCGCATCCTCGGGGCCGAGATGGTGCAGCATGCGCGCTGCGGCTGGTCGGCGGACCTCAGCCTGCCGGTCTGCGACCGGGCGATGCTGCATGCCACCAACGCCTACCGCATCCCCGCCTTCCGGGTGGAAAGCCACCGGCTGCGGACCAACACGCAGTCCAACACGGCCTTCCGGGGCTTTGGCGGGCCGCAGGGGATGCTGGGCTGCGAGCGGATGCTCGACCACATCGCCCACAGCCTCGGCCGTGACCCGGTGGAGGTGCGCCGCGTGAATTTTCATGCGGCTCCGACCGGGCCGGCGGTGCAGCGGACGACCTTCTACGGGATGGAGGTGCAGGATTTCGTCCTGCATGACCTCGTGGACCGGCTGGTGGAGACGTCCCGTTATGCCGAACGCCGGGCCGAGATCGATGCGTGGAACCGCAAAAGCCCGATCCTGAAGCGGGGGCTGGCGTTGGCGCCGGTGCAGTTCGGGATTTCCTTCACGCTGACGCATCTGAACCAGGCCGGTGCGCTGGTGCATGTCTATCAGGACGGCTCCATAGCCATGAACCATGGCGGGACCGAGATGGGACAGGGGCTGTTCCAGAAGGTGGCGCAGGTGGCGGCCGACAGCTTCGGGGTGGGGATCGAGGCGGTGAAGATCACCGCCACGGACACCGCCAAGGTTCCCAATACCTCGGCCACCGCGGCGTCGTCGGGCTCGGACCTCAACGGGATGGCGGTGCAGGCGGCCTGCGAGACGATCCGGGGCCGGTTGGCCGCGTTCCTTGCGGAGGAACACCAGACCGACCCTGCGACTGTTACCTTCGCGGAGGGGCGGGTGCGTGTGGGCGCGGCCGAGTACAGCTTCGCCGAGGTCGCGCGCCGGGCCTGGATGGCGCGGGTCAGTCTGTCGGCCACCGGGTTTTACCGCACGCCGGACATCCACTGGGACCGCATCGCGGGGCGCGGGCGGCCATTCTACTACTTCGCCTATGGCGCGGCGGTGGCGGAGGTCGTCATCGACACGCTGACCGGCGAGAACCGCTGCCTGGCCGCCCACATCCTGCACGATTGCGGCGCCTCGCTGAACCCGGCGCTGGACATCGGGCAGATCGAGGGCGGCTTCGTGCAGGGCATGGGGTGGCTGACCACCGAGGAGTTGGTGTGGGACGCCAAGGGGCGGCTGCGGACGCATGCGCCCTCCACCTACAAGATCCCGGCCTGTTCGGATCGGCCGCGGGTGTTCGAGGTGGCGCTGTGGGACGGCGAAAACCCGCTCCCCACCGTCCGGAGGTCCAAGGCGGTGGGTGAGCCGCCGCTGATGCTGGCCAATGCGGTGTTCCTCGCGCTGTCGGATGCGGTGGCGGCCTGCGGCGACGGATCCCGTTACCCCGCCCTCGATGCGCCGGCCACGCCCGAGCGGGTGCTGGCGGCGGTTTCCCGGCAGCGATGAGCCTCGACCTGCCCGCCCTGCGCGCGGCCGTCGCCGCCCACGGGCCCGTGGTCCGGGTGCTGGTCGTTGCCGTGCGTGGCTCCACCCCGCGCGGGCCCGGGACCTCCATGCTGGTCTGGCCCGGCGGGCAGGCGGGCACCATCGGCGGCGGTGCGCTGGAGTGGCAGGCCACCGCGCG
>SKMM01000335.1 GCA_007121055.1 Paracoccaceae bacterium
CAGCCCGGGCCGCGCCCGCCCCCCCCCCCGGGAGGGCGCATTGCACCGCTGCAAGAAGCTCTGCCTATGGAGGGGCTTGGCTGGCATCTAGCGCCGCAGCCCCGGCGCCCCGAAGCGCCCTCCCAGGGTCAGGCGCGGCCCTCCGCACCAGGGCCCTATGCAGGAGCAGGAGCGGTTACCCGGCGGGCGCTGCTAGACTGACTTTTTCAGCCGCCTGCCAATCGCACCGGGCCGGCCGGTCGATCGCCCCGCGGGGGTCAGTACTCTGGCCGGGGCACCTTGGCGCGGAAGAAGGGGGCGCAGTCCTGCGTGCCGTACATGTTGCCTAGCTCCAGGCGTAGGTGGGATCAGGAAGCCCTCGACCTGCCCCATCTCCAGCATCCGGCCGCCGAAGGGCTGCAGGCGCCAGGTTTTCGCCGGGTTGGCGTCGGTCCAGCGCAGGGCCTGCACCTCGGTCGGGTAGCCCGCCGCATCGAAAGTGATCTGCATGGGCGCGATGTCGAGCCCGGCGAAGCGGATTTCGGCGCTGTCCGGGCCGGTCGGGGCCAGTCCACGCCGACTTGCGGCAGGAGGGCTGCGGGGACCCGGAGCGCCTCCATCATGGCGCGGGTGGCCGCGGCGCTGGCGCGGTCCGCCGAGCCGCCAATGCGGGCAAGCGGGACGAGGCCGCGGAGCCAGAACTTGGTCCAGCTCTCGGCGCGCTGCGCCGCGTGGTAGCCGTCCGAGCCGGAAATCCGCATCAGGCCGCGGCCGATGTCGACCTGCTGGACGAAGCCCGGCCGGGGCGGCGCGAGGATCTGCCGCGCGGCCATGGGCATCTCGGTGCCGTTGGGGACGAAGACCCCCTTCATCTCCAGCCGCTCCACGCGGTGCAGGGGCGTGCCAGGCGCGATGGCGGCGGCGAAACAGCGCTGCGCCAGGTCGGGGAGGTCCGAGATCATGGCCGGGTCGAAGCGGGGCGGGGTCGTGTGTCGCCACCATCGCGGACCTGACCCGGCGCATCTGTGCGGTGTCGCGGGCGTGCAGCCAGAGGACGAGGGCGGCCGCGCCCAGCACGCTGAGGGCAAGGAGGAGGAGAAGAAGCCTCAGAGCGCTCATGGCGCGCGCTCCGGGCAGGGGTCAGTCTGCCGGTGGGTTGGGGTGGGGGCACGGGCTTCGGCGATGCGCGCGCGGACCGGGGCTTTCTGGCCCAGCAGGAGGCCGCCGGTGTGGAGGGTCAGCGCCTCGGCGAGGGGCAGGCGGTCGGCGGCGTAGAGGGCCGTATGGAGGGGCTGATCCGGTCGTCGCGGGCGTGGATGATGGGGCGCGGACTTGGACCCGGGTCAGGTCGGGGGCGGCTTCGGGGTCGATGGCCGCGCCCTTGTCGGAAAGGCCGGCGCGGCGGACGGTGACCGGCAGGAAGGCCGCGACCATTGCGTCGAGGAAGGTGGCCTCGGGGGCCGTCATCCGGACCTTGAGATCGGGGCGGGCGTCGATCATTGGCGCGAGCGCCCGAAGGGCCATACGCTACACCGCCCGGAGCGGCAGGTCGCTGGCGAAGGGTGCGTCGTAGGGGCGGAGGGGGACGGGCAGGGCCTGATCCTCGGCGGTGACGGGGCGAAGCTGTCGATCTCGAGCCGGAAGGCGGGGTGGGCGACGCCGCCGTGGAGGAGGTAGCTGCGCGACAGCGGCGGCTGGTGGGGGCGGGCCATGGGGTCGCCCTGGGTGATGGCGGCTGTGCCGAGCGGGGTGAGGATCAGCGCCTGCCGGAAGGTTTTGACGGGTTCGCCCGCGACCGCCTCCACGACCTGGCCGGTGAGGGCCACGCCCCGGTTGGACTAGGCGCTGACCTCGCCGCGGGTCAGGACCCGGGCGGGGGCTGGCGGTCAGCGCCTCGCGCCGGGGCAGGGCGCCGAGGGCAAAGCTGTCGTCGAAACCGCGCAGGTCGGCGGCGACCCCGGTGTGGAGGTCGAGGCGCCCGTCCTCCTCGAGGATCGTCACGGCGATAGCGGTGAAGAGCTCGGTGATCGGGCCGATCTCGAAGCGACGGTGTCGGAGTCAGCGGGGGTGCCGGCGTCGAGGTCGGTGACCCCGTCGCCAGGTGTCCTCGCCGCGCACCAAGGCGACGATGGCGCCGGGGGCCTGGTCGGCGTCCATCATGCCGGTCACGGTGCCGTCGCCATGGGGCGCGAGGTCCTCGGCCTGGGCCGGGGCGGCGAGGGGCCCCGGGGCGAGGGCGAGTGTCAGGGTGGGGCGCAGGGCGTGCGGTATGGGGGGCATTCCGTGGCTGGGGCCGCCGCGGTCTGGTCGGGAGCGGGGTCTGGCATCCTGGTCGGGGTCAATCGGCGCGCGTCATTCGACCTCGTCGCGCATGCTCCAGCGGGCGGCGGTGACGGCGGGTTCGAGGCTGAGGCGGCCGACGATCTGTTCCAGCGCCTCCGGCGCGATGCCTTCGCCGTGGACGCGGGCGGTGACCTCGACGCGGTCGGTGTCCTCGATGTTCTCGCTGTCGAGCGCGGTGAGGTGCAGCCCCGAGGTGGCGAATCCCTGCAGCATCAGGGCGCGGACATGGGCCTCCTGCGCGCCGCGGCAGATGATCTCCACGGCATAGTTGCGGGCAAGCTCGGTGGTCTGCAGCGGCGTGCGGTCGAGGAGGCGGGAGATCGGGCGCAGGGCGAGGTTGACGAAGACCACGCAGCCGGTGACGGCGAGGGCCAGCACGACCTCGCCCGCGCCCGCCAGCATGCCGACGGCGGCGGCGCACCACAGCGTGGCCGCGGTGTTGAGGCCGCGGACGTTGAAGCCTTCGCGGAAGATGATGCCGGCGCCGAGGAAGCCGATGCCCGAGACGATCTGGGCGGCGACGCGGGTGGGGCTGATCTCGTCGGGGAAGGCGGCGGCGAAGACGACGAAGCTGGCCGCGCCGAGGGCCACCAGCGTGTTGGTGCGCAGACCTGCGAGGCGCTGGCGCCATTGCCGTTCCATCCCGATGGCCGCGCCGAGGGCGAGCGCCAGCAGGAGGTTCAGGATCGGGTCCAGATGCGGCAGGTCGAGGGGCATTGGGGATCTCCGGGGCGGCGGGGCCCGGGCCGGTATCGGGGCCCAGTTTGACGGGAGGGTGACGGCAGGGGTTTGGGGCGGTCAGCCGCCCAGCAGCCTCAGCGCGACGATGTCGGTGCGGCCGGCGGCGTGGAGGGCGGCGAGATGCGTGCGGGCCGTGGCCTGGGCGCCGGCGGGGACGGGTCCGGCGAGCACCACGGTCGCGCGGATGCCCTCGTTGCGGTAGTCGAGGTGGAGGGCGGCGATGGGCAGGTCCGGCAGGCAGTCCTGCAGTGTGGCGCGCACGGCGGGGCGCAGGGCGGCGCGGTGCGCGCCGAAGCCGTCGGCGTGGCCGTGGGGTTCGGGATGGATGACGATCTCGTCCAGCGCAGGGACTGCGGTGCGCACGCGGGTGCGGGCGGCCTCGCACAGCCGGTGGGCTTCGGAGAGCGTGAGGTCGGGATCGAGGCCGAGGTGGACGTCGGCCTGCAGCGCGCCGCCCGACTGGCGCAGCCGCAGGTTGTGGACGTCGCGCACGCCGGGCACGGCCGCGAGCGCGTCGGTGACGGGGGCGTGGAGGTCGGCGTCGGGGGCGGCGTCCACCAGCTCGGCCACGGCGGGGCGGCCGAAGTTCCAGGCGATGCGGCCCAGCATCAGCGCGATCACCGCGGCGGCCAGCGCGTCCATTCCCGGCACGCCGGCCATGGCCGCGCCGATCCCCGCCAGCGCCACCACCGAGGAGATCGCGTCCGAGCGGTGGTGCCAGGCATTGGCCATCATCATCGCCGAGCCGGTGCGGCGCGCGACGCGCCTGGTGTAGTGGTAGAGCCCCTCCTTCAGCGCGATGGAGCCCGCGGCGACCCACAGCGCCAGCGCGCCCGGGGTGATCTCCGGCGGGTGCACGAGGCGCAGGCCCGCGTCGATCAGGATGCCCGCGGCCGCCAGCGCCAGCATCGCCGCCACCGCCAGCGTCGCCAGCGTCTCGAACCGGCCATGGCCGAAGGGGTGTTCCGCGTCGGGCGGGCGGTGCGCGTGGCCCAGCGCCCAGAGGACCGCCGCGTCGGAAGCGAGGTCCGAGAGCGAATGCACCCCGTCGGCGATCAGCGCCTGGCTGTGCGCCACCACGCCGCCCATGATCTTGGCCAGGGCGAGCGGGCCGTTCAGCCAGACGCCGGCCCAGGCCGCCCGGCGCTTGGCGCGCAGGCCTTCGGGGTCGGTGATGGCCTCGCCGGTGCGGGCGCCAGTGCGGGCGGCGGTGGGGGCGTGGTCGGGCATGGTCGGTCCTCGGAGCGGCCTCAGGTCCGGCCAAGGGGCGTGAGCGTCGCCCAATAGGCCACAGGGCGCGGGGGTGCCGCAAGGATCGGCACGATGCAGCGCCAGTCCTGGCAGTCCGCGGCCAGCCGGGCGCGGGTGGTGGGGGCGAGCGCAGTGGCGATGGCGATCTGGCGGCCGGCGGGCATCTGCGCGAGGAAGCGGGCGGCCTCCTCGCTGCGCAGCTCGGCCAGCGCGCGGGCGATGGCGGATACTGGGTGGGCCAGGATGTCGTCGCGGTGTGGGCCGATGCGGCCGCCATGGAGGAAGGCGCGCAGGGCGCCGCGGGTGAGGATGTCGTGCGGGCTCGGGCGGTGGGTGCGGGGCTGTGCCATGGTGGGGCCATCCCTGTGGGGGTGGGGCGGGCCCATGGCGGTGACCATGGGCCCGACAGGTCAACCGGTCGTCACGACCAGGGCGGCCGGGGCTTCGAAGATCAGCGCGGTGTCCTCGCCGCCATACTCGATCCCCAGCAGCCAGGAGGCCATCAGGAAATACACCAGCAGGCCGGTGAAGTCCTTGATCGTGGTGATGAACGGATCGGCGCCGGGGGCATGGTCCACGCCGATCTTGACCATGGCCCAAGGCAGCAGGAAGCCAAGGCAGGCCGCCAGGAAGACCGAGGTGAACAGCGCCACGCCGACGACGATGCCGAGCTGCGGGATGTCGTTGGGCACGCCCTGCCAGAAATAGGCCACCGTGCCCGCGATCACCGCGATCACCACCGCCATGGCAAGGCCCACCAACGCCTCGCGGGCGAAGTTCTTGCGCCAGAAATCCTGCAGCTTGATGTGCCCCAGCGCAAAGCCGCGCGCGAAGATGGTCGAGGACTGGGTGCCGACATTGCCGCCCATGTCCATCACCAGCGGGATGAAGATCGCGAGTGCTATGACCGCGCCCAGAACATCCTCGAACGTGTCGATCAGCCCGCCGACGATCAGCCCGCCCGCCAGCGTCACCAGCAGGAACAGCATCCGCACCCGCACCGTGTACCAGATCGGGCCCTGGGTCAGCTTCTCGGACCGGACATGGTCCTGGCTGTGGAACACGTCGCCGATGCCGGCCTTGAACATGATGTCGTCGGTGGTCTCCTGTTCGAGGATGTCCATGGCATCGTCGAAGGTCAGCACGCCTGTCAGTTCGCGCTGGCCGTTGACGACGGGCAGGAGCGGCACGTCACGGGTCTGCAGCCGCCGCGCGGCGGTCTCCTGGTCCATGGTGCCGGGCACGGCGAGGTCGGCGCCGTCGATCATCGGCTTGACCTGGGCGTTGGCGGAGGCGCGCAGCAGCACCGAGAGCCGCACGAAGCCCATGTAGCGGCCCTGGTCGTCGGTGACGAAGACGCAAGCGGCCTGGCCCGCGGGCACGCGGGTGCGGCGCACGGCCTCCAGCGCCTCGGCGGCGGTGGCGGTGTCGGTGACATAGACGAACTGGTCGCGGGCCTTTGCCAGCACCGGGTCGGTGGCCGGGCGGCGGGGAGTGGCGGCGACGCCGGGGGTGTCGAAGGTGGTGGTTGCCATGGGGAAATCTCCTTGCGGCTTGGGGGAGGGGTTGGGGGGTCAGCGCAGCGCGCCGAGCGGCACGGGGCCGATCTGCGTGCCGTCACGGTAAAGCGCCTTGAGGGCTTTCTTCGCCGGGCCCTTCTTGGGCAGTTTTTCGGCGATGCCCATGACGCTGGCGCGACGGTCCATCTCGGCCCAGATTTCGGCCGGGTCGATGCCTTGGTCGCGCCAGAGGACGGCGAGGTGGTAGAGCAGGTCGACGCTCTCCTCGACCACGCCGCGGCGGTGGCCGGCGACGGCGTCAAGCGAGACCTCGGTGGCCTCCTCCACCAGCTTGCGGGCCTTCTTGGCGGTGTCGGCGCGCACGAGTTTCCTGGTGCGCTTGGTGGGGGGCGTCGAAAGTTGCGCCAGCAGCCGGTCGAAGCCGGTGCCGGTGCCGGTCATGGGGTGGATGTCGCGGAAGTCGTGGAGCATGGTCATGGCGGGGCCTCCGGTGCGGGGCTTGGGTCAGGGGGTGCGGACGATCTGCAGGGTGGCGCCGCGACTTCGCACGGGGTCTTCTGGGTCGCTGGCC
>SKMM01000353.1 GCA_007121055.1 Paracoccaceae bacterium
ACGGCCTCGGATTCCTCCACCAGCGGGCAGACCCAATAGGCCTGCCGCCCCCTGGCCACGGCGCCGCGCAGGTGCTCCACCACCTCATCCAGCCGCTCGGCCGAGACGAGGGTCGTCTGAACGGGCGTGCGCCCCGGGGGCTTTTCGTCCAGCACGGACAGGTCCATGTCGCCGTATTGCGCCAGCGACAGGCTGCGAGGGATCGGCGTGGCGGTCATCACCAGCACATCCGCACGCCCCTTTTCCGCCAGCGCCAACCTTTGCGCGACGCCGAACCGGTGCTGTTCGTCGATGATCGCAAGCCGCAGGTCGGAAAACTCCACGTCGCGCTGGAACACCGCATGGGTGCCCACAAGGATGCCGATCTCGCCACTCGCGAGGCCTGCCAGCTTGGCCGCCCGCTCGGCCCCCTTGTCGCGGCCCGTCAATGCCTCCAGCCGCACGCCCGCGGCAGCCGCAAGTGGCGCAAGGTTCTCCAGATGCTGGCGCGCCAGGATCTCGGTGGGCGCCATCAGCACCCCCTGCCCGCCCGCCTCCACCGCGATCAGCAGCGCCATCAGGGCGACCAGCGTCTTGCCCGCCCCGACATCGCCCTGCAGCAGCCGGTTCATGCGCGCAGGCCTGGCCATGTCGGCCGCGACCTCCTCCACCGCACGGGTCTGCGCGCGGGTTGGGGCGTAGTCCAGCGCCGCCAGGACCTGCGCCTGCAGCCGCCCCGTTGCCCGCGTCACCCGCCCCGGCGCCACGCGCCGGTGGGCGCGGGCCAGCGCCAGGGTCATCTGATGTGCCATCAGCTCGTCATAGGCCAGCCGCTGGCGCGCGGGATCGGCCGCTTGCAACGCAGCCGGACCCTGCGGCGAATGGGCCGCCGCCAATGCTTCGCGCCAGTCCGGCCAGCCCTCGCGTGCCTTCAGCGCGGGGTCGATCCAGTCGGACAGCGCGGGTGTGCGCTCCAGCGCAGCGGCCACCGCCCGGGCGATCTGGCGCCCCGTCAGCCCGGCGGTCAACGGATAGACGGGCTCGTAGGGCGGGAGGCGGTCCGCCTCCTCCGGGCGCAGCACATGGTCGGGATGGACGATCTGCGCGATCCCGTCGAAGAGGTCCAGCTTGCCCGATACCACCCGCCGGGCGCCGGCGGGAAGCATCTCGCGCAGTTTGTCGCCGGGGGTACGGAACCATACGAGCTGAAAGTCGGTGGTCGTGTCACGGACCTGCACCCTGTAAGGACGGCCGCGGGTGGCGGGGGGGAAATGGCTGCCCACCGTGACCTCGACGGTGACGTGGGCGGGGGGCTGCACGCCGCGGATGGTGTCGCGCCGGCTGCGGTCGATGCCGGCGGTGGGCAAGTGGTAGAGCACATCCCGCAGCCGCGTGAGGCCCAGAGTGGCGAACGCCTTGCCCGTGCGCGCGCCCACGCCGGGCAGGGTTTCGGCCTCGGCAAACAGCGGAAACAGGATCTCGGGCCTGCCCATATCAGCCGCCGCCGATGAGCGTCAGCCAGCCATCCTCATCCACCGTCTCGATCCCCAGCTCAGCGGCCTTCTTGCCCTTGGAGCCCGCCCCCGGCCCCGCCACCACGAGGTCTGTCCTGGCCGAGACCGAGCCCGACACCTTGGCCCCCATCGCCTCGGCCCGCGCCTTGGCCTCGGCCCGGGTCATCTTCTCCAGCGTGCCGGTGAAGACGATGGTCTTGCCAGCCAGCACGCTGTCGCGGGCGGTGCGGGCGACCTCCTCGATGTCCAGATGGGCCACAAGCCGGTCGATCAGCGCGCGCTCGGCGTCGTTCTGGAAGGCGGCCGTCAGCGAGGTGGCCATGACCGTGCCAACCCCGTCGATGGACAGCAGATCCTCCCATTCCGGGCTGCCCTCGGTGGCGGCGGTGACCGCGGTCTCGAAGGCGTCCCAGCGGCCGTAATGGCGCGCAAGAAGGCCGGCGGCGGCCTCGCCCACATGGCGGATGCCGAGGGCGAAGATCAGGCGTTGCAGGGGGATGCGGCGGCGCGCCTCGATGGCGGCAAAGAGGTTCGTGGCCGATTTCTCGCCCCAGCCCTCGCGGTTCTTCAGCTGCCGCGGGCCCTGGCCGAAGCGGTGGGCAAGGGTGAAGATGTCGGCGGGCTCGGTGATCCAACCATCGCGCCACAGGGATTCGACCTGCTTGGCGCCGAGGCCCTCGATATCGAAGGCCGCGCGGCTGACGAAGTGTTTCAGCCGCTCCACCGCCTGCGCCGGGCAGACCAGCCCGCCGGTGCAGCGACGCGCCGAATCGCCGGGCTCGCGGATGGCGGGGGAGCCGCACTCGGGGCAGGTGTCGGGAAAGGCGAAGGGCACGGCACCCTCGGGGCGCTGCGACAGGTCCACATCGGCCACCTTGGGGATCACGTCGCCGGCGCGGTAGACCTGCACCCAGTCGCCGGCGCGGATATCCTTGCCACTGCGAATCGCCTCGCCGCGCGAATCGCGGCCTGCGATGTAGTCCTCGTTGTGCAGGGTGGCGCTGGAGACCACAACGCCGCCCACCGTGACCGGGGTCAGGCGCGCCACCGGGCTGAGTGCGCCGGTGCGACCGACCTGGATGTCGATGGCCTCCAGCCGGGTCCAGGCGAGCTCGGCCGGGAACTTGTGTGCGAGCGCCCAGCGCGGAGTGGTGGACCGGAAACCGAGGCGTTCCTGCAATCCGAGGTCGTCAACCTTGTAGACCACCCCATCTATGTCATAGCCGAGCGTCGCGCGGCGCTGCTCGATCTCGGCCCAGGCGGCGATCAGGTCGTCCGGCCCGTCGCACAGACGCGTCAAGGGGTTGGTCGGAAATCCCATTTCTGCCAACCGCCGGATCGCGCCCATCTGGCTGTCGGACAGCGGCGCCGACAGGTCGCCCCAGCCATGGGCAAAGAATCGCAGCGGGCGCGAGCGCGTGACGGCCGGGTCGAGCTGGCGCAGCGAGCCTGCGGCGGCGTTGCGCGGATTGGCAAAGCTGCGGCCGCCGGCGTCCTGCTGGCGCGCGTTGAGCGCAGCGAAATCTCCGTGGGTCATGTAGACCTCGCCGCGCACCTCCAGAAGGTCCGGCGCACCTGCGAGCTGCCGGGGGATGTCCCGCAGTGTCCGCGCATTCGCAGTGACATTCTCGCCCACCGCACCGTCGCCACGGGTGGCGGCCTGCACAAGCAGCCCGCCCTCGTAGCGCAGGCTCAGCGACAGCCCGTCGATCTTCGGCTCGGCCGTGAAACGCAGGGGCGCGTCGGCGGCAAGTCCAAGAAACCGCCTGACCTGAATGACGAATTCCGTCACATCCTCGGCGTCGAAGGCATTGGCCAGCGACAGCATCCGGCGCGCATGGGTGACCTTGGCGAAGCCGTCGACCGGGGCGGCGCCGACCCGCTCGCTCGGACTGTCGGGACGCTTGAGGTCCGGGAACCGCGCCTCGATGGCCGCGTTGCGGGCCTTGAGAGCGTCGTACTCCGCATCCGGCATCTCGGGCGCATCGCGGAGGTGATAGGCGGCGTCGGCGGCAGCGATTTCGCCTGCCAGCCGCGCAAGTTCAGCCTTCGCCTCCTGTTCGGTCAGCCGCTCGACCGGCGTCCTACCGCCCATGGACTCCCCCTGCCCGACTGCTCTCCGCGCCGGTGATAGGGGGGCGTCCGGGTGCCGTCCAGAGCCCCGAGATCAGGCCCCCATGGCCAGCGTCGCGGGCTGCGATTCGGGCGCCGGATCGCGCAGCACATAGCCACGGCCCCACACCGTCTCGATATAGTTCGAGCCGCCGGTGGCCTCGGACAGCTTCTTGCGCAACTTGCAGATGAAGACGTCGATGATCTTGAGTTCGGGTTCGTCCATGCCGCCGTAGAGGTGGTTCAGGAACATCTCCTTCGTCAGGGTGGTGCCCTTGCGCAGGCTCAGAAGCTCGAACATCTGATATTCCTTGCCGGTCAGATGCACAGGCTGGCCCGCGACGTCCACCGTCTTCTCGTCAAGGTTGACGGACACCTTGCCCGTGCGAATGACCGACTGCGCGTGGCCCTGGCTGCGGCGGATGATGGCGTGAATGCGCGCCACCAATTCCTCGCGATGGAAGGGCTTGGTCAGGTAGTCGTCCGCGCCGAATCCGAAGCCCTTGATCTTGCTTTCGGTATCGTCGTCGCCAGTCAGAATCAGCACCGGCGTCGCGATGCGCGCAAGCCGAAGCTGCCGGAGCACGTCGAGCCCGCCCATGTCGGGCAGGTCGAGGTCAAGCAGGATCAGATCGTAGTCATAAAGCTTGGCAAGATCTATGCCCTCCTCCCCCAGATCCGTGCAGTACACGTTCAGGTTGGCATGCGTCAGCATCAGCTCCACACTTCGGGATGTCGTGGGATCGTCTTCCACCAGCAAGATGCGCATCGTGTTACAGCTCCTCTGTCGGTCACTGGCGAACCATCGCGAAGAATGGTTAAGCACAGTTTACCTTGACAGAGCGCGACAGAAATTCAATCTAAAGTTGTCTTAAGCGCTGGAGGGCCGTGACCTTGAGGCCCGCTTCGCCGTGATTTTGCACAGCACTGCGCCAGCTCTCGAACTCTTCTTCCGAAAGCGCATAACGCGCCCTCGCCTCTTCTCGGGTGAGCAGACCATGTTCGACGGCGCGCACGACGGCGGCCTTGCGGCTGGCCACCCAACGCCGCGTGTTCGAGGCCGGCAGATCCGCTCGTGTCATGATCGTCCCGTCCGGCAGGGTTACCGACCGCGGCCCATTGACCTTTCTGAGATACATTTCCACACCCCCTTTCCACACCCGGACGCGACGATGCCCGAGGCGGCTTAATGGAGCGTTAGGGAGCGGGGTTGAGAGTGCGCAGCATTTTCCTATTTTCAGCCTATCATTGAGGAGACTGCAGATGCCGCGGGATGGGGCGACGAATTCACTCGGCTTGACCCGGCCGCCGGCGCAGACGCGGGTGGTGGTGGCCATGTCGGGCGGTGTCGACAGCTCGGTCGTCGCGGCCGAGCTTGCGGCACAGGGCTACGACGTCGTGGGCGTGACACTGCAGCTCTATGACCATGGGGCGGCACTGGCGAAGAAGGGTGCCTGCTGCGCCGGGCGGGACATCCACGATGCCCGCCGGGTGGCCGAGGCGATGGGATTTCCCCACTACGTCCTCGACTATGAGA
Organism: Paracoccaceae bacterium; assembly: GCA_007121055.1. GTDB lineage: Bacteria > Pseudomonadota > Alphaproteobacteria > Rhodobacterales > Rhodobacteraceae > Rhodobaculum. The sequence goes on from SKMM01000353.1 coordinate 5,143, forward strand.
ACAGCTTCCGCGATGCGGTGATGGAGGAGTTCGCCGACGCCTATCTGGCGGGCGCCACCCCGGTCCCCTGCATCCGCTGCAACGAACGGGTGAAGTTCCGCGACCTGCTGGAAACCGCCCGAGACCTCGAGGCCGACTGCATGGCCACGGGCCATTACATCCGGCGCGAGATGGGCCCCCATGGCCCCGAACTGCACCGCGCCGCCGACGCCGCCCGCGACCAGTCCTATTTCCTGTTCACGACGACGGCTGAACAGCTTGAATTCCTGCGCTTTCCCCTCGGTGGGTTGCAGTCCAAGGGCGACACGCGGGCGTTGGCGGAAAAGCACGGGCTGGCGGTGGCCGACAAGCCGGACAGCCAGGATATCTGCTTCGTGCCCGACGGCGACTATGCCCGAGTGATCGAGAAGCTTCGGCCGGGCGCAGGCAGCCCCGGGGACATCGTGGACCAGTCGGGGCGCGTGCTGGGCGCACACCGTGGGGTCATCCACTACACGATCGGACAGCGCCGTGGGCTCGGCCTCGGCGGGCTGGCCGAACCGCTTTATGTCACACGGCTGGAGCCCGAGACACGCCGCGTGATCGTCGGGCCACGCAGTGCGCTGGCAACGCGAAAGGTTCCCGTGCGCGAGATCAACTGGCTGGGGGACGTGCCCTTCGCCTCGCAGGAGGAGTGGCACATGGATGTCCGCGTCCGCTCCACCCGCCCGCCGGCACCGGCCGTGATCCGGCCACTGTCGGACACCGAGGCAGAGGTGGAGCTGCTGTCGCCCGAGGCCGGCGTCAGCCCAGGGCAGGCCTGCGTCTTCTACGACCCCGAGGGCACCCGCGTCTTCGGCGGCGGCTGGATCTGGCGGGGACGCTGAGCGCCCCCGCCGGCCACCCCGGCGTGCCGGGTCAGGAGCCGCGGGCCAGGGCCGCGATGCCGGTGCGGGCCATTTCGACCAGGCCCAGCGGGCGCATCAGTTCAGCGAAGGCATCGACCTTCTGGGCCGAGCCGGTGATCTCGAAAACGAAGCTCTCCAGCGTCGAGTCGACGACATTGGCGCGGAACACATCCGCCAGCCGCAGCGCCTCGACCCGAGCCTCCCCCTTGCCGGCGACCTTGAACAGCGCGAGTTCGCGCTCCACCGCCGCGCCCTCGACCGTCAGGTCGTGGACCTCGTGCACCGGCACCATCCGGCCCAGCTGGGCCTTGATCTGCTCTATCACC
>SKMM01000286.1 GCA_007121055.1 Paracoccaceae bacterium
CCCAGGGCTGCGACGACGGACACAAGGAGAACCACCATGCACTGGGCCCGACTGCGCACCCAAGACGGCACCGCGATCGTCGGCGTGATCGACGGCGACACCCTCGCCCCCCGCACCGCGCTGGGCGCCGACACGCCGGCGGGCGACCCCGTCCCGCTCGCCTCCGGCACCCTGCTGCCGCCCACCGTCCCCGGAAAATTCATCGGCCTGTGGAACAACTTCCACGCCGCCGCCGAGAAGAACGGCTGGGAGATCCCCGCCCATCCCCTCTACTTCATCAAGCCCACGACCTGCCTCGCCGGCCCCGGCGCCACCGTGACGATCCCCGCCGCCTCCCGCCGCGTGATCTTCGAGGGCGAGCTTGGCGTCGTCATCGGCAAGCGCATCCGCAACGCCACCCCCGACGAGGCCACTGAGGCCATCCTCGGCGTCACCTGCATCAACGATTTCACCGCGGTCGATGTCCTCAACGCCGACCCCAGCTTCAAGCACTGGACCCGCTCCAAGGGCTTCGACGGCTTCGGCGTGGTCGGCCCCACCATCGCCACCGGCCTGAACTGGCGCGACCTGACCATCCGGGTCGAGGTCAACGGCCGCGAGCGCCAGTCCTATCCCGCCTCCGACATGATCCTCGGCCCTGCAGAGCTCGTCTCCCGCCTCTCCGCCGACATGACGCTGGAGCCCGGCGACCTCATCGCCTGCGGCACCTCGCTGGGCGCCGCCCCCGTCAAGGCCGGCCAGGAGGTCTCGGTCATCATCGACGGCATCGGCACCCTCACCGTCACCATGGCCGCGGAGGCGTAACCCTCCGGCCCCTGAGACGGCACGCTCCGATCCGTCAGGCCCCCGGAGTGGGCAGGAGGACCGCCGCCGGGCGGTCCCCCGACCCGCCCACCGGACGACCCGCCGGGCCCTGACCGCGCCACTCCCCAAAGGCCCCGGCCCGGGCGACCAGCCCGGGCCGCGCCCGACCATCTCGGGGGCTTGCGCGGCCCCACCGGGGCCACGGTCCCCCTCGATCCCCGGGAGGGCGCCTTGCACCGTTACAAGAAGCACATAGGCAGGCGGGGCTTGGCTGGCATAATGCACACCCGCCCCAGCGTCCCGAGGCGCCCTCCCAGGGTCAGGCGCGTCCCTCCGCACACCGCTCCGGGCGGACCCAACCCGACCCTAGCGCGGCGCCATGCGCAGCGCGCCGTCGAGCCGGATCACCTCGCCGTTCAGCATCTCGGCCGACAGGATGTAGCGCACGAGGTCGGCGTATTCCGACGGCGCGCCCAGCCGGGCCGGGAAGGGCACCGAGGCCGAGAGGCTGTCCTGCGCCTCCTGCGGCAGGGCGCGCAGCATCGGCGTGCCGAACAGCCCCGGCGCGATCGTCACCACCCGGATCGCCAGCGACGCCAGCTCCCGCGCCGCCGGCAGCGTCAGCCCCACCACGCCCCCCTTGGAGGCCGCATAGGCCGTCTGCCCGATCTGCCCGTCATAGGCGGCGATGGAGGCGGTGTTCACCACCACCCCCCGCTCCCCCGAGGCCAGAGGCTCCAGCTCCGCCGCCGCGGCCACGAACAGCCGCAGCATGTTGAAGCTGCCCACCAGGTTCACCTCGACCACCTTCCGGAAATCCTCCAGCGGCATCAGCCCCTTGCGGCTCAGCATCTTCTGCGCCGGCGCCACCCCGGCACAGTTCACCAGCACCCGCGCCGGCCCATGCGCCTCGGCCGCCCGCGCCAGCGCCGCCGCAGCCTCCGAATCGCTGCACACGTCGCAGCCCAGGCCCAGCCCGCCGATCTCGGCCGCCACCGCCTGCGCGGCCTCGGCGTTGCGGTCGAGGATCGTCACCCGCGCCCCGTCGGCGGCCAGCGCCCGCGCCGTCGCCTCCCCCAGACCGGAGCCGCCCCCGGTCACCACCGCCGCCACATCGCGTACCTGCACCGTCCCCTCCCTGCTCCTCGCCCCAATCAGCACGACAAAAGGCCCGACGCAATGCGCCGGGCCCCCATCCCAAATCCCCCGCTCAGACCGCCGCGGCGCGCATCTCGTCGATGTAGATCTCGCGCAGCCGCTGCGCCACGGGCCCCGGCACGCCGCGGCCCACCGGCTGGCCGTCGATCTCCACCACCGGCGTCACGAAGGCCGAGGCCGAGGTGATGAAGGCCTCGTCCGCCGCCTTCGCCTCGGCCAGCGAGAACGGCCGCTCCTCCACCGTCATCTGCGCCTCGCGCGCCATCCGCAGCACGGCCGCGCGGGTGATCCCGTGCAGGATCTCCGTCCCCAGATGCCGGGTGACGATGGCATTGCCCACCACGATCCAGGCGTTGTTCGAGGTGCCCTCGGTCACGAACTCGTCCTGCACCATCCAGGCGTCGTCGGCGCCGGCCTTCTTGGCCGCCATCTTGCCCATCGAGGGGTACAGCAGCTGCACCGTCTTGATGTCCCGCCGCCCCCAGCGCAGGTCGGGGATCGACACCACCTTGAGGCCCGTCTTCGCCGCCGGCTTCTCGATCAGCGGCGCTTCCTGCGTGAACAGCACCACGGTCGGCGTCGCCCCCTCGGGGAACGCGAAATCCCGGTCCGCCGCCCCCCGGGTGATCTGCAGATAGACCATCCCCTCGACGACATTGTTGCGCTTCACCAGTTCCCGGTGGATCTCCAGCAGGTCGTCGCGCGTCAGCGGCTGGTCCATCTCCAGCTCGCCCAGCGACCGCTCCAGCCGCTTCGCATGCCCGTCGAAATCCACCAGCTTGCCATCCAGCACCGAGGTCACCTCATAGACCCCGTCGGCGAACAGGAAGCCGCGGTCGAAGATCGACACCAGCGCCTCCTCCTCCGGCAGATACTCTCCGTTGACATAGACGATACGGCTCATGGGCGGGCTCCTGATCTGTTGGGAGAGGTGATAGCGCGGCGGGCCCGGTCCGCCAAGGCGGCGGGCCTCAGCCCCACAGCGCGGCCACGGGCGGGTGCACGCCGGCCGCGTCGAACATGAGCGGCGGCTCGCGATCCTCGGCCAGCAACAGCGGGCCGTCGAGGTCGGTGAAAGCCGCCCCCTGAGCCACCAGCACCGCCGGCGCCATCGCGAGGCTCGATCCCACCATGCAGCCGACCATGATGCCATAGCCCTCGGCCCGCGCGGCATCGCGCAGGGCCAGCGCCTCGGTCAGCCCCCCGGTCTTGTCGAGCTTGATGTTGACCATGTCGTACTTGCCGCGCAGGTCGGGCAGGCTCGCGCGGTCGTGGCAGCTTTCGTCCGCGCAGACCGGCAGGGGGCGGGCGATCTCGGCCAGCATGTCGTCCTCCCCGGCGGGCAGGGGCTGTTCCACCATCGCCACGCCCAGCCGCAGCAGATGCGGCGCCAGATCGGCATAGACCTCGGCGGTCCAGCCCTCGTTGGCGTCCACGATGATGCGGGCCTCCGGCGCGCCGGCGCGCACCGCCTCCAGCCGCGGCATGTCGTCGGGCGTGCCGAGCTTGATCTTCAGGAGCGGCCGGTGGGCGTTCTTCGCCGCCGCCGCGCGCATGTTGTCGGGACTGTCCAGCGACAGCGTGTAGGCCGTGATCTCCGGCCCCGGCGCCGGCAGCCCCGCCACCTCCCACACCCGCAGGTCGCGCGCCTTGGCCTCCAGATCCCACAGTGCACAGTCCACCGCGTTGCGCGCCGCCCCCGCCGGCAACGCCCCCTGCAGCTCCGCCCGGTCCAGCGGCGTCCGCACCCCCTCGATCTGCGCCGTCACGCTCTCCAGGCTCTCGCCATAGCGGGCATAGGGCACACATTCCCCCCGCCCGACAAAGCCCCCCTCCGAGACGGTGACGGTCAGCACCTTCGCCTCGGTCCGCGAGCCGCGGGCGATGGTGAACACCTGCGCGAGGCGGAAGGTCTCGGGGGTGACGGTGATCTGCATGGGGCCTCGGGTCGGATTGGGGCGAAGGGTGCGCCTCGGGCGCCTGTGGTCCGGGCGCGCGAGGGCTCAGACGGCGGCCAGCGCGTCCACCAGCCGGGCGGGGCCGTGGCGCACCGGGTCCACCGTGGGCAGGCCCAGCCGCGCCTCGACCTCGGCGCAATAGGCGTCGGCCTCGGCGGGCTGCATGGCGTGGGTGTTCACCGACACGCCCACCACCACGCAAGCCGGGTTGGCGACCCTGGCCATCGCCAGCGCGGTATCCCGCAGATCCTCGAGGCTGGGCAGGGAATACCCCGGCAGGCCCCGCATGTGGGTCCGCGTCGGCTCATGGCACAGGATCAGCGCATCGGGCTGCCCGCCATGGATCAGCGCCAGCGTCACCCCGGAATAGGAGACATGGAACAACGAGCCCTGCCCCTCGATCAGGTCCCAGTGGTCGGGGTCGTTGTCGGGCGTCAGCCACTCGATGCTTCCGGCCATGAAATCCGCGATCACCGCGTCCAGCGGCACGCCGTCGCCGGTGATCAGGATGCCGGTCTGCCCGGTGGCGCGGAACTGCGCCTTCATGCCCCGCTCGCGCATCACCCGCTCCATGGCGATGGCGGTGTACATCTTGCCGACCGAGCAGTCCGTGCCCACCGCCAGCATCCGCTTGCCCGTGCGCTTCACCCCGTTGGCGATCGGATATTTCACCGACGGCACCCGCACATCATGCAAGGTCCGCCCCGTGGCGCGGGCCACGGCCGCCAGATCCTCCTCGTCGCGCAAGAGGTTGTGCAGCCCCGAGGCGAGGTCGAAGCCTTCCTCCAGCGCCTGCACCAGCACCTTCTTCCAGTGCTGCCCGATCACACCGCCGCGGTTGGCCACGCCGATCACGACCGTCTTGACCCCGGCCGCCTTGGCTTCGGCCAGCGTCATGTCCGGCAGGCCCATGTCAGCCTTGCAGCCCTCCAGACGCAACTGGCCCACGGCATATTCCGGGCGCCAGTCCCGGATGCCCTGGGCGACCTTGGCCGCCAGCGGGTCCGGCGCGTCGCCGAGAAACAGAAGATAGGGCGTCTGGATCGACATCGGGCGGACCTCCGTGGCTGCGGACCCGGGTCTAGCCCGGTCCGGACGACAGGTGATGGAAAATCGCCCCCCTCCGCAAGGCCCCCACGCCACGGATCGCCCGTTCGCCCGCACCGCTGCGCACAAAACTCCCGCCCCTGCCCAGGATCACGCCAGCGGCACGCGGATCGCGCCCCACGCCGCGCCTCGGCCCTGCGGCACCGGGCTGCCGCTGCAAAGCATTGCAAAATTCCGGCGCGGCCGTCATATGCCGCGCGATCATCTCCGGGGCCCGACCATGAACTATCTCGAATTCGAAAAGCCGCTGGCCGAGATCGAGGGCAAGGCCGAGGAGCTGCGCCGCCTCGCCCGCGCCAACCCGGAAATGGACGTGGACAAGGAGGCGCTGGCGCTCGACCGCAAGGCCGCGAGCCTGCTCAAGGACCTCTACAGGAACCTCTCGCCCTGGCGGAAATGCCAGGTGGCGCGCCACCCCGACCGGCCGCACTGCAAGGACTACATCGACGCGCTGTTCTCCGAATGGATGCCGCTCGCGGGCGACCGCGGCTTTGCCGAGGACAAGGCGATCATGGGCGGCATCGCGCGGCTGGACGACCGCGCCGTGGTGGTGATCGGCCAGGAAAAGGGCCACGACACCGGCTCGCGGCTGGAGCGCAACTTCGGCATGGCCCGCCCCGAGGGCTACCGCAAGGCGATCCGCCTGATGGACCTCGCGCACCGCTTCGACATGCCGGTGATCACGCTGGTGGACACACCCGGCGCCTATCCCGGCAAGGGCGCCGAGGAGCGCGGGCAGGCCGAGGCCATCGCCCGCTCCACCCAGAAATGTCTCGAGATCGGCGTGCCCATGGTGTCGGTGGTGATCGGCGAGGGCGGCTCGGGCGGCGCGGTGGCGCTGGCGACCGCCAACCGCGTGGCAATGCTGGAGCATTCGGTCTACTCCGTCATCTCCCCCGAAGGCTGCGCCTCGATCCTGTGGAAGGATGCCGACAAGATGCGCGAGGCCGCCGAGGCGCTGCGCCTGACGGCGCAGGACCTGTCCAACCTGGGCGTGATCGACCGCATCATCCCCGAACCCCTCGGCGGCGCCCAGCGCGGCCGCACCCAGACCATCGAGGCCGTCGGCACCGCCATCCGCGCCATGCTGGGCGAGCTTGCCGGCCGCAAGCCCGCCGCCCTCGTCACCGACCGCCGGCGCAAGTTCCTGCAGATGGGGCAGAGCGGCCTCGCGGCCTGAAGCGCGCGCCGCGGGACGGTGGCAGGACCGACCCCGGCGCCCCCACCGGGAGCCTGTCCAAACGACCCCAGCGGCTGCCGTAGCGCGCCCGCACCACAGCCCTGGGCCCGGGCAACCAGCCCGGGTGGCCCCG
>SKMM01000333.1 GCA_007121055.1 Paracoccaceae bacterium
CCGAGCTTTCCTCCGAGGTCTCGGCGGTGCCGCCAACCTCGATCAGGTAGCCCGGCGGCAGCGTGGCATTCAGCGCCGCGATGTCGGCCTCCAGCGCCGCGACCACCGTTTCGGGCAGCACACCGGGGGCGACATCGGCCAGCACGGTCAGTGTCGGCACCCGGTCGCGGCGCCAGATCAGCGGCTGTTCCTGGCTGTAGGCGAAGGTGGCGAAGGCCCCCAGCGCCACCGTCCGCCCGCCCGGCACCGGCACCTGCAGCGTCGCGAGCCCCTCCAGCGAGACGCGGTCTTCGGCCTGGGCGCGGGCCACGACATTCACGAGGTAGATGTCGTCGCGCAGCTGTGTGACCGGCGCGCCGGAGACGGCGGTGTTGAGCACATTTGCGAGCTGCGCGCTGGTCAGACCGAGGCGCCGGGCCTGATCCTGGTCGACCTCGATGGTGAGCTGTCGCGCCGGTTCGATCCAGTCGAAATGCACGCGCCGGGCATCGGGGTTGCCGGCCACGACCTCGGCCAGCCGCAGCGCCTGGGTGCGGATCACCTCGATGTCGGGGCCGCTCAGCCGGTATTGCAGAGGCCAGCCGATGGGCGGGCCCATCTCCAGCGGGCTGACGCGGGTCACGGCCTCGGGGAACTCCTCGACCAGAAAGGCGTCAAGCGTCGCCTCGAGCCGCTTGCGCGCCGCGATGTCGCGCGCCATCACCACGATCTGGCTGTGGTTGTCGCTGGGCGGGCGGATCGCCAGCGGCAGGTAGAAGCGGATGACGTTGCGCCCAATGTAGCTGGTCCAGAAGTCCACGTCCTCGCTGGCGTCGAGATAGGCCTCCACCCGCTTGATCGCGGTCTCGCTGGCGAAGATGGAGCTGGAGCGCGGGAGCTGGAAATCGACGATCAGCTCGTTGCGGTCCGAGGCCGGAAAGAACTGCTGGTTGACCTGCTGGAGCGCGAACAGGGCCCCCACGAAGACGGCAGCCGTCACGGCGATGGTGATCCAGCGCCCGGTGATCGCGATGTTCAGGGCGCGGGCGAAGAGCTTCAGGAACCGCCCCGGCTCGTCCGATGTCCCCGCCGCCGGCGGCTTCAGCAGGACGCCCGCGACCACCGGCGTGAACATCACCGCCACCAGCCAGGAGGCGATGAGCGCGATGGCCACCACCTGAAACAGCGAGATGGTGTATTCGCCGCCCGCGCTCTGGGCAAAGCCGATGGGCACGAAACCCGCGATGGTGATCAGCGTGCCCGTCAGCATCGGCGCGGCGAGGCGCTTGTAGGCATGGGTCGCGCCCTCGGCCACCGTGTCGCCCGCCGCCAGTCGGCGCAGGATCGCGTCTGTGGTGGTCATGGCGTCGTCCACCAGCAGCGCCAGCGCGATGATCAGCGCGCCCAGCGAGACCCGGTGCAGGTCGATCCCAAGGGTCTGCATCACAAGGAATGTGGTCGCCAGCGTGACCGGGATCGCCACAGCCACCACCGCTCCGGGGCGCACCCCCAATGACAGGAAGCTGATCGTCAGGATGATCGCGATGGCCTGATAGAGCGAGGTGGTGAAATCGCCGATGGCGGTGATGACCACCGCGGGCTGGTTGGCGATCAGGTGCGGCTCGATCCCGATGGGCAGGTCGGCGACGATGCCGGCCATGGCGCGCTCGATATCGGCGCCGAGCTGGAGGATGTCGCCGCCCTCACGCATGGAGATCGCGAGCGCGATGGCGCGCTCGCCGTTGACGTGCAGCAGCGGCTGCGGCGGATCGACGAAGCCGCGCCGGACGCTGGCGATGTCGCCCAGCCGGATCGCCCGGCCGTCGGCGATCAGGGAGACCTCGAGAATGTCGGCCTCGGTCTCGAAGGCGCCGGTGACGCGCAGGATCAGGTTCTCCTGTCCCGACCGGATGGTGCCCGAGGGCCGCACCACGTTCTGCGCGCCGATGGCGGCGAAGATCTGGCCATAGTCGAGCCCCATGGCGGCGACCCGCTCGGGCTGGAACTCGACGAAGATCGTCTCGTCCTGCACGCCGAGGAATTCGGCCTTGCCGATCCCCTCGACCTGCGCGAGCAGGCGCGAGCGCACGCCGTCGACGTAATCGCGCAGCTCGCGGTCGGAAAACCCGTCGGCGGTGAAGCCGTAGATGATGCCGAAGACATCGCCGAAATCGTCGTTGAAGAAGGGACCCAGCACGCCCTGCGGCAGGGTGTGGCGGATGTCGCCCACGCTGTTGCGGACCTCCTGCCAGACCTCGGGCACGCGGGCGGGCGGGAACTCGCCCGCCAGATCGACATAGATGGTGACGATCCCGGGCCGGGTGATCGAGCGCACGGCGTCGAGGCCGGTGGTCGATTCGAGCTGCCGTTCCAGCCGGTCGGTGAGCTGGCGCTGGGTCTCATCGATGGTGGCCCCGGGCCACACCGCGGTCACCAGCATGGTCTTGATGGTGAAACTCGGATCCTCGTCGCGCCCGAGATTGACGTAGGAGAACGCCCCGGCCACGACCGCGACCAGCATCAGATAGACGGTCAGCGCCCGGCTGCGCGTCGCCCATTCCGAAAGGTTCGGGCCGATCATGAGCCGTCACCCAGCAGACGCACCTCCTGGCCCGGGCGCAGTGCCTGCACCCCGGCGGTGACCACCCGTTCGCCGATGTCCAGCCCGTATTCGATGCTGACGGTCGCCGGGTTGAACCGCGCTACCCCCACGGGGCGCAGCGCCACGGTGTTGGTCTCGGGGTCCACCACCCAGACAGCCGGCGCGCCCTCGGACGAGGTCAGCGCGCTGGCGGGCAGCTCGATCCCGCCGAGGCCGCCGACATGCACCCGCCCGGTGACGGTGGAGCCCAGCCGCATCGCGGCCGGCGGGTCAATCAGCCCGACCCGGACGCGGATCGTTCCGGTCACGGCGTCGGCGCGCGGGGCGACCTCGCGCACGCGGCCCTGCGCGCTCACCCCGGGATCGAGGCTGAGGGTGACGGTGACCTCCGGATCGGGCGGGGTCCGGGCGACCATCGCCGCAGACACGTCGAACACCGCGTCCTTGCCTTCGTCGCGCGCGAGCTGGACGATCCGCCGCCCGGGCTGCACCACCTCGCCGGCCTCGGCGCCGACGGCGGTGACCACGCCGGGCGCATCGGCCAGAAGCTCGGTGTCGGCCAGCCGCTGCCGGGCGATCGCGACCTGCGCCTCGGCGGCGTCGAAGGCCCCCTGGGCCGAGGTCAGCTGCTGCTCGGCGCGGTCGAGCCCGGCCTGCGAGACGAAGTCGCGCTCGAAGAGCTGGCGCTGTCGGTCGAAGTTGGAGCGCGCCTCGGCCAGTTGCCCGGCTGCGGCGGCGAGCGAGGCCTCGGCGGACCGCAGGGCGTTCTGCTCGTCGGTGGCATCGAGCCGGCCGATCAGCTGGCCGGCCTCGACCGTGTCTCCCAGCTGCACCGGCCGCTCCACCAGTCGGCCGCCAATGCGGAAGGCGAGATCGACCTCGATCTGGCTTTCGACCGTCCCCGACACCGCGAAGGTCTCGCCCGCGGCCGTCTCCTGCACGAGGACGCTGCGCACCGGCCGGAGTTCGGGCACGTCGGCGCCGTCATCGTCGTCGCAGGCGGCGAGCAGGAGGGTCAAGCCGAGGGCGAGCAGCATGCCGCGGGAGGCCGGCCGTGGTGCGGACATCGAGAGGATCCTTCCGGAGGGTCGGGGGGAGCCGGGCGGCACCCGCCGTCGGGTCGCGGGGAGCAGCCCGCCGATTCGGCGGGCTGCAATCACTTGAGGTCAAACTTCCGCTTGCTGCGATGCGGCATCTGGCATGACGGCGCGTCACACCCCCAGGGGCAGGCCTAGCGAATACCACCCGGCCAGCAGGAGCGTCCACAGGATCAGCAGGATCACCGAATAGGGCAGCATCAGCGCCACGATGGTCCCTATCCCGGCGTCCTTCACGTATTTCTGCGCGAAGCCCACCATCACGGCGAGATAGACGTTGAGCGGCGTGATCACGTTCATCGGGCTGTCGCCGACCCGGTACGCCGCCAGCACGAGGTCCGGGTCCCCCCCCAGCCGCATGAAGAGCGGGATGAACACGGGTGCGAGGATCGCCCATTTCGCCAGGGCCCCGGTCAGGATGATGTCGATGAGCGCCACCAGCCCGACGAAGAGGAAGATGTAGCCCACCGCCCCGATCGGCGCGGTCTGCAGGATCTCGGCCAGGTTCACCGCCAGCACGGTGGCGAGGTTGGTGTAGTTGAAGAAGGCGATGAAGTTCGCGATCACGAACAGCAGGAAGATCATGCCCGCCAGGTTGCCCCAGGTCTTCACCACGAGGCCGATGGCGGCGGTGACATCCTTGATCGTGCCCGCGGCGCGCCCGTAGGCATAGCCGACGAACAGGAACATCAGGCTGAGCAGGATGATGAGCCCCGACATGAAGGGCGAGCCGGCCATGATCCCGCCGGTCTCCTGATTGCGCAGGATGCCGAAGGGCACAGGCGGCAGGGTCAGGAGCGCGAGCACGCCAAGGAAGATCAGCGCGGCGCGGCCCGCGGCCTTCAGGCCCGCCTGTTCGGCCGGGGTCAGGCCTTCATGCGGCTCGACCGGCAGCCCGCCGGTGTAGGGTCCGAGGCGGGGTTCGACGTATTTCTCGGTGATGAGTGTGCAGATGATCGCCATCACGATGGACGACACGATCATGAAGAAGATGTTGCCCACGGGCGTGATCTGCTGCGAGGGGTCGACCGTGCGCACCGCATCGTTCGTGACCTCGACCAGCAGCGCATCGGTGGGCGTGACGAAGACGTTGACGAGGAACACCGCCGCGACGCCGCTGAAGCCCGCGGCAAGACCCGCCAGCGGGTGCCGGCCAAGGCTGTGGAAGGCCGCGGCCGCCAGCGGAACCAGTACCAGATACCCGGCGTCGGCGGCGATGGAGGACATCACGCCCGCAAGCACGATCATGAAGGTGAAGTACTTCTCGGGCGCGACCATGACGAGCTTGCGCACCAGCGTGGCGATCAGACCGGATTCCTCGGCCAGACCGACGCCGATCATCGCCACCAGGATCACGCCGACGCCGGTGAAGGCGAGGAAGTTCGCCACCGGGCTCGTCACCATGAAACGGATGCCGTCGGGCGAGAGGAGGCTGCGCACCGCGCTGGTCTGCTCCACGATCTCGCCCAGCCGTTCGTCGTAGCCCTCGTAGGTGACCGAGGTGCCGAGAAGCCCGAAGATCACCGACAGCACGATGATGATGGCGATGAGGTAAAAGAAGATGATCGCCGGATGCGGCACGGCGTTGCCCACCCGCTCGACAACGCCGAGCCAGCCGCTGAGTGAGGCCTGCTTTTCGTCACCCGTCTTTTCTGGTGTTGCCAAGAAACTGCCCCCCCCGAAGCCTGTGCGACGGGCACGTCAGCCGTCCCGCCGTCACGAATCGTGCATCTCCACACTACGCGCCAGCCCGCCGTTTTTTACCAGCCAGCCAAGAAACGCAGACAAGTCGCACCCGTCGAACTTCGGAGGACCGGACATGCGGATCCCAGTGCAAGACGCGGCTTGCGACTCAGTTCTTCAAAAGAAGTATCAGGAACCCCGGGGACAGAATGTCTACATGATTACATTTGCCCAGAAATCCTTCGTTTTATGGGCGGAGTGATCCTTGCGGACCTGATGTCTCTCCCTGCTAGATACCTTGGATAATTGAGGTTTTGGGCCCATCCCGGACCCGATTCGTGGAATGATGGCGAAAGCGTATTGCAGCCTTTGGCCAGCCTCGCATAAGGTCCGACGTTACGAACAGCCGCGCGCCGCATTCGCCCGCGCATGGCCCAAAAAATGTCAGACATCAGTTCTTCCGGAGGCCCGACCATGACCGAAATCTGGATCGTGCTGACCATCATCGCGGCGGTCATCGGGCTGTTCATGTGGGACCGGTTTCCGGTCATCGTGGTCTGCGTCGGCTGTGCGCTGGCGCTGTGGGCCACGGGCATCCTGACCATCGGCCAGAGCCTTGCGGGGTTCGGCGACCCGGCGACGATCTTTGTGGCCTCGCTGTTCGTCATCGGCGCGGGCATGGAGCGCTCGGGCGTGACGGCCTGGGTCGGCCAGGCGCTGATCGACCGCGCGGGCGAGAGCCGGGTGCGGCTGATCGTGTTCATGATGCTGGCGGTGGCGGTGCTGAGCGCGCTGATCAGCGTCAACGGCGCGGTGGCGGCCCTTCTGCCGGTGGTGATGGTGCTGGCGGTGCGGCTGGGCCGGTCGCCGGGGCAGCTCATGATGCCGCTGGTGTTCGGCGCGCATTGCGGCTCGCTGCTGCTGCTGACGGGCTCGCCCGTCAACGTGCTCGTGTCTGACGCGCTGTCCTATGCCA
>SKMM01000125.1 GCA_007121055.1 Paracoccaceae bacterium
GTGCCGCCGCCGCGGATCGCCAGCGGGCCGTTGGCGCCGCGGATGGCCTCGGACAGTTCGGTCTCGGTACTGGGCTGCATGCCCGTCTCCCTGTCTTTGGGCCCGACGCGGCGGCCCGGGTCGGTCCGGCCCGCCCGATCCCGGCCGGACAGACCTCGTAGGTCGGGCGAGCTTTACCCCGCAGATCATTGAAGGAAAAAGACTTCAGGCCGCGCGCCGCCCGGCCGAGACAGCCAGCGGGAACACCTTCGCAGGGTTCAGCAGCCAGCGCGGGTCGAAGGCGTCCTTGACCCGCATCTGCACCTCCAGATCGTCCGGGGCGAACTGATCCGTCATCAGGTCGCGCTTCTCCACGCCGACCCCATGCTCGCCCGACAGGCAGCCCCCCACCTCGACGCACAGCCGCAGGATGTCGGCGCCCAGCGACTCGGCCCTGTCCAGCTCGCCCGGCTGGTTGGCGTTGAACAGGATCAGCGGATGCATGTTGCCGTCGCCCGCGTGGAAGACATTGGCCACGTCGAGGCCGTAGTCCCGCGACAGCTCGCCGATCCGCCGCAGCACCCCCGGCAATTCGCCCACCGGGATGGTCCCGTCCAGACAGATGTAGTCGTTGATTTGCCCCATCGCCCCGAAGGCCGACTTGCGCCCCTTCCAGATCGCGGCCGATTCCGCCTCCGAGGCGCTCTCGCGCAGCTCCACCGGGTTGTGGCGGCGCGCGATCTCGGTGATGGCCGCAAGCTGCGCGTCGATCTCGGCGTCCGAGCCCTCAACCTCCACGATCAGCAGCGCCTCGCAGTCGGGGTAACCGGCCTTGGCAAAGGCCTCACAGGCGCGGATGCAGGGGCGGTCCATGAACTCGATCGCCACCGGCAGGATGCCCGCGCGGATGATGTCGGACACGCACTGCCCCGCCACCTCGGACGAATCGAAGCCCACCAGCACCGGTCGCGCGCCCTCGGGCTTGGGCAGGATGCGCAACGTGGCCTCGGTCACCACCCCAAGCTGGCCCTCCGAGCCACAGATCACCCCCAGCAGATCGAGGCCCGGCGCATCGAGATGCGCCCCCCCCAACTCGATCACCGTGCCGTCCATCAGCACGACCTTGGCGCCCAGCAGGTTGTTGGTGGTCACCCCGTATTTCAGGCAATGCGCCCCGCCGGAATTCATGGCGATATTGCCCGCGATGGCGCAGGCAAGCTGGCTCGACGGGTCGGGGGCATAGAAAAACCCGTCTTCCTCGACCGCGCCCGTCACGGACAGATTGGTGCGCCCGGTCTGGACCCGGATGAAGCGGTTGTCGAAATCGGTCTCAAGCACCTCGGTCATCCGCGCCACGCCCAGCATCACGCTGTCGGCGGTGGGCAGCGACCCGCCCGCCAGCGACGTCCCCGCCCCGCGCGGCACCACCGGCACGCCCTCGGCATGGCAGAACCGCATCACCGCCGCGACCTCCTCGGTCGTACGCGGCAACACCACGGCCATGGGCGCACAGCGATAGGCGGTCAGCGCGTCGCACTCGTAGGCGCGCGTCTCGGCCGGATCGTGGATCAGCCCATCCTCGGGCAACAAGGCCCGCAGACCGGCGATCAGCCGGTCGCGGCGGTCCAGGATGCGGGTGTCTGCAGCGGGCATTTCCATGGCGACCTCCTCCCCGAGTTCGGCCTGGCAACTGGTAAGGAAAGATAACCAATATCGGGGCTGTGGCAACCCCCCTTGTGTCGCAGGCCCCCTTAGCCGCAGGCCCGGCCTGCCCGCACCGGCGGCGCGGCGGTGGCTGGGCGCAGGGCGCAGCCCTTGCGGCGGGCGGGATTGTCGGGAACACAGGCGGGGCGACGCAAGGGAGCGGACGATGTGCGGGATCGTGGGGCTGTTTCTGAAGGACAGGGCGCTGGAGCCCGATCTGGGCCGGCATCTGGCGGCGATGCTGGTGACGATGACCGACCGCGGCCCCGACAGCGCGGGCATCGCGGTCTATGCCGCCCCGCAGCCGGGCCGGGCGCGCCTGACGGTGACCTCGGCCGCGCCCGAGGCGGATTTCGCAACCCTGGCGGAGGATCTGGGCGCAGCACTGGCCACCGAGGTGACGCTGGACCGGCATGGCCCGGCCGCGGTCCTACACCTGCCCGAGGACCGTCTGGCCGAGGCCCGCGCCGCCCTGCCCGGCCTGCGCCCGGGGGTGGGCGTCGCGAGCGAAGGCCGGGCCATCGAGATCTACAAGGAGGTGGGCCGCCCCGCCGATGTGGCCATGCGCTTCGGGCTCGCGGACATGGCGGGCAGCCACGGCATCGGCCACACCCGCATGGCCACCGAATCCGCCGTCACCACCGCCGGCGCCCACCCCTTCTCCACCGGCCCCGACCAGTGCCTCGTGCACAACGGCTCGCTGTCGAACCACAACAATGTCCGCCGCCGGCTGCGCCATGGCGGGATGGACTTCGCTACGGACAATGATTCGGAGGTCGCGGCGGCCTATCTGACCCACCGCATGGCGAAGGGCGACGATCTGGGCAAGGCGCTGGAACACGCCCTGCACGACCTCGACGGCTTCTACACTTTCGTCGTGGGCACCGCGGACGGCTTCGGGGTGCTGCGCGACGCCATCGCCTGCAAACCCGCCGTCATGGCCGAGACGGACCAGTGGGTCGCCTTCGGCTCGGAATACCGCGCGCTCGCGGTCCTGCCCGGCATCGAAGGCGCCAGGGTGTGGGAGCCCGAGCCCGCCACCGTCTATTTCTGGAGGCACTGATGGAGACGGTCGATCTGGCGACCACCCCCCTGCGCGACCTGAACGCCGCCCTGCAGGCCCAGACCCGCGAGACCAACCGCACCGCCTGGGAGGTGCTGAACCCCCGCGGCGTGCACGCCATCGCCGTGGGGCTCGACGCGCCGATCCAGGTCACCGTGCGCGGCTCCACCGGCTACTATTGCGGCGGCATGAACAAGCAGGCCGAGATCACCGTGACAGGCTCGGCCGGCCCCGGCGTGGCCGAGAACATGATGTCCGGCACCGTGGTGATCGAGGGCGACGCCTCGCAATACGCGGGCGCCACCGGGCAGGGGGGCCTGCTGGTGATCAAGGGCAACGCCGCCTCGCGCTGCGGCATCTCCATGAAGGGGATCGACATCGTGGTGTTCGGCAATATCGGCCCC
The DNA here is from genome assembly GCA_007121055.1 of Paracoccaceae bacterium. Lineage (GTDB taxonomy): Bacteria > Pseudomonadota > Alphaproteobacteria > Rhodobacterales > Rhodobacteraceae > Rhodobaculum. The sequence goes on from SKMM01000125.1 coordinate 3,151, forward strand.
ATGAGCGCCTTCATGGCGCAGGCCGGCCGGCTGGTGGTGCTGGGCGACGCCGGCGAGGCGCTGGGCGATTCGCTCTACGAGGCGCGGCTGTATGTCCGCGGGTCGGTGAAATCCCTCGGCGCCGACTGCGTGGAGAAGGAGATGCGGCCCGAGCATCTGGCGGAACTGTCCGACCTCCTTTCCCGCGCCGGCGCCGATGCCCGACCGGAAGACTTCCGCCGCTACGGCTCGGCCCGCACGCTCTACAATTTCAAGCCCGACAATGCAGGGGCCTACGGATGACCACACCGCCGCGCTTCTCCGCCACCTTCACGCCGGACGTGAACGCCGAAATCCGCCGCGCGGCCGACACCGGCCTCTATGACATCCGCGGCGGCGGGGCCAAACGCCGCGTGCCCCATTTCGACGACCTGCTGTTCCTCGGCGCCTCGATCTCGCGCTACCCGCTCGAAGGCTACCGCGAACGCTGCGGCACCGACGTCACGCTGGGCACCCGCCACGCAAAGACCCCCATCCAGCTCGACATCCCCATCACCATCGCCGGCATGTCCTTCGGCTCGCTGTCGGCGCAGGCCAAGGAGGCGCTGGGCCGCGGCGCCTCGGCCATGGGCACCTCCACCACCACCGGCGACGGTGGCATGACCGACGAGGAGCGCGCGCACTCGACCAAGCTCGTCTACCAGCTCCTGCCCTCGCGCTACGGCATGAACCCCGACGATTTGCGCCGCGCCGACGCCATCGAGATCGTGGTGGGCCAGGGCGCGAAACCCGGCGGGGGCGGCATGCTGCTGGGCCAGAAGATCACCGACCGGGTGGCCGAGATGCGCACGCTGCCCAAGGGGATCGACCAGCGCTCGGCCTGCCGCCACCCCGACTGGACCGGCCCCGACGACATGGAGATCAAGATCCTGGAGCTGCGCGAGATCACCGGCTGGGAGAAGCCGATCTACGTCAAGGTGGGCGGCGCGCGGCCCTATTACGACACCGCGCTTGCGGCCAAGGCGGGCGCGGATGTGGTGGTGCTGGACGGCATGCAGGGCGGCACGGCCGCGACGCAGGACGTGTTCATCGAACATGTCGGCCTGCCCACGCTCGCCTGCATCCGCCCCGCCGTGCAGGCGTTGCAGGACCTCGGCCTGCACCGCGAGGTGCAGCTGGTGGTCTCGGGCGGCATCCGAACCGGCGCCGACGTGGCCAAGGCGCTGGCGCTGGGCGCCGACGCGGTGTCCATAGGCACCGCGGCCCTGGTAGCGTTGGGCGACAACGACCCCCGCTGGGAGGAGGAGTACCGCAAGCTCGGCACAACCGCCGGCGCCTATGACGACTGGCACGAGGGCCGCGACCCCGCCGGCATCACCACCCAGGACCCCGACCTCGCCGCCCGGCTCGACCCGGTGGCGGCGGGCCGGCGGCTGAAGAACTACCTCAGCGTGCTGACGCTGGAGGCCCAGACCATCGCGCGCGCCTGCGGCAAAAGCCATGTGCTGAACCTCGAACCCGAAGACCTCTGCGCGCTGACGGTGGAGGCCGCCGCCATGGCCGGCGTACCTCTGGCGGGCACCGACTGGGTGCCGGGAAAGAGATAAAGCCTCAAACGGGGATCAAGAGAATGGCAATTTGGTGCGCAGTGATTGAAGTGATCGGAAGCGGTGACTGTAGACCTCTAGGGAAAGTTGAGTTTGAGCAGCTTCCAAGAGCGGGAGATGACGTCGAAATCTGCCCGGTTCTGTCACCACCTTGTCTATACACAACAGTCCGCGCGGAGCATCGTGGTGTCCACGAAACACAACGAGAGAACCGGGTGACGGCCGACAAACAGCCAGAGACGCTACTGTTCGTGGAATACAAGCGCACCGTAACTGAGCTTCTCTGAGTGAATGCTGATGACCAGGGGGAATTGAATTGACACAGAGCCTCGAGGAATTCGCCCGCGCGAGCGGGGTGAAATACTTCATGATCTCCTACACCGACCTGTTCGGTGTGCAGCGCGCCAAGCTGGTGCCGGCCCAGTCCATCGCCATGATGCAGGACGAGGGCGCGGGCTTCGCAGGCTTCGCCTCCTGGCTCGACCTGACGCCCGCTCATCCCGACATGCTGGCCGTGCCGCATGCCGAGGGCGCGATCCAGCTGCCCTGGAAGCCCGAGGTCGCCTGGGTCCCTGCCGAATGCGTCATGGCCGGGGAAACCGTGGCGCAGTTGCCGCGCACGGTCCTCTCGCGCCAAGTGGCGGCGGCCGAGGCCGCGGGCCTGCGCATCAAGACCGGGGTGGAATGCGAATTCTTCCTGATGTCGCGCGACGGACTGGAGCTGTCGGACCCCTACGACACCGCCGAAAAGCCCTGCTACGACCAGCAGGCCCTGATGCGCCGCTACGACGTCATCGCCGAGATCTGCGACTACATGCTCGCGATGGGCTGGGGCCCCTACCAGTCCGACCACGAGGACGCCAACGGCCAGTTCGAGATGAACTGGGATTTTGCCGATGCGATGGTGACCGCCGACCGCCACAGCTTCTTCAAGTTCATGGTCAAGTCGGTGGCCGAGAAGCACGGGCTGCGCGCCACCTTCATGCCCAAGCCGGTCAAGGGGCTGACGGGCAACGGCTGCCACGCCCATATCTCGGCCTGGTCGCCGGACGGGCGCGAGAACCGCTTTGCCGGCGACGGCCACGGCGTGGGGCTGTCGGACACGGGCTTCCACTTCCTGGGCGGGATCATGGCCCATGCGCCCGCCATGGCCGCGCTGACGAACCCCACCGTCAACAGCTACAAGCGCATCAACGCGCCGCGCACCGTCTCGGGGGCCACCTGGGCGCCCAACACCGTCACCTGGACCGCCAACAACCGCACCCACATGGTCCGCGTCCCCGGGCCCGGCCGGTTCGAGCTGCGCCTGCCCGACGGCGCGGCGAACCCCTACCTGCTGCAGGCCGCCATCATCGCCGCGGGCCTCGACGGGGTGGCCGGTCAGGCCGACCCCGGCCCGCGCCTCGACATCGACATGTACGCCGAGGGCCACACGGTGACGGACGCCCCACGCCTGCCCCTCAACCTCCTCGACGCGCTGCGCGCCTTCGAGGCCGACACGACCCTCACCGCCGCGCTGGGCGCTGACTTCGCCACCGCCTACACCAAGCTCAAGCACGCCGAGTGGGACAGCTTCGTGTCCCA
>SKMM01000359.1 GCA_007121055.1 Paracoccaceae bacterium
CCCCACCCCCGCATGAACCTCGCGCAACAACTGCTGATCCGCGCCCTGATCGCCCGCTTCTGGGCCAAGCCCGCCACGGGGCGCCTCACCCGCTGGGGCACGGCGCTGCACGACCGCTTCATGCTGCCCCATTACCTGTGGGAGGACTTCCTCTCCGTCCTCGCCGACCTGCGCGACCACGGCTTCGACCTGCGCCCCGAATGGTTCCAGGCCCAGGCCGAGTTCCGCTTCCCCTTCTGCGGCGAAGTGGTCGCCGAGGGCGTCCGCCTCGAACTCCGCCAGGCGCTCGAACCCTGGCACGTGCTGGGCGAGACCGGCGCCATCGGCGGCACCGTGCGCTACACCGACAGCTCCACCGAGCGCCTGCAGGCCCGGCTCGAAGGGGCCGACCCCGACCGCTACACCGTGGTCTGCAACGGCCGCGCCCTGCCGATGCGCACCGTGGCGCCGGGCATCGGCGTGGGCGGCCTGCGCTACAAGGCCTGGCAACCCTCGTCGGCGCTCCACCCGGTCCTGCCGGTGGACGCCCCCCTGACCTTCGACATCTTCGACACCTGGTCGGGCCGGGCGCTGGCGGGCTGCGTCTACCACGTCGCCCACCCCGGGGGCCGCAACTACGAAACCTTCCCCGTCAACGGCAACGAGGCCGAGGCCCGCCGCCTTGCGCGCTTCGAGGCCCACGGCCACCGCCCCGGCGCCCATGTCCCCCCGCCCGAGCGCCCGCACCCGGAGTTTCCCCACACCCTCGATCTGCGCCGCCCGCCAGGGCTCTGACCGACCTATGCCATGAACGCCCCCGCCGATCCCGCCCTCGACGCGCTGCTGGCCGGTTATGCGCCGCTTCCCGGCGTGGCGGACGAGGTGATGGATGCGTCGCGCCGGCCGCGGCCCGTATGGGGGCCGTTCCTGGGCCACCTCGCGCGGATGACGGCGGCCGAGCGCGGCGCGGCACTGGCGCGGGCGGAACAGTATCTGCGCGACGCGGGCGTGTTCTACCGCCTCTATGCCGACACCGGCGCGGTGGAGCGCGACTGGCCCCTCAGCCCGGTCCCCGTCCTGATCGACCATGCCGAATGGGAGGCCGTGGCCGCGGGCCTTGTCCAGCGCGCCGAACTGCTGGAGGCGGTGGTTGCGGACCTCTACGGCCCCGCCCGGCTGGTGACCGAGGGGCATCTGCCGGCGGGACTGATCGCGGCCAACCCCGAATGGCTGCGCGCCATGGTCGGGGTGCGCCCCGCCTCGGGCCATTTCCTGCATTTCCTGGCCTTCGAGATCGGCCGCTCCCCCGACGGTAGCTGGCTGGTTCTGGGCGACCGCACCCAGGCGCCTTCGGGGGCGGGCTTTGCGCTGGAAACCCGGATGGCCACCGCGCGGGCCTATGCCAGCTTCTACCCCGGCGCGCCGGTGCAGCGCCTGGGCGGCTTCCTGTCTGAGCTGCGCGCTGCCCTCGAGGGGTTGCGCCAGACCCCCGAGGGCGGCGTGGTCATCCTGACGCCCGGCCCGATGAACGACACCTATTTCGAGCACGCCTTCATCGCCCGTCACCTGGGCGTGCCGCTTCTGGAGGGCGAGGACATGGGGGTGGAGGACGGCCGTCTGATGGTCCGCACCGTGGCAGGCCCCCGGCCGGTCGAGGTGCTCTGGCGTAGGCTCGATGCCGGTTACGCCGACCCGCTGGAGTTGGATCCGGCCTCGCGCCTCGGCACGCCGGGGCTGATGGCGGCGGTGCGGGCGGCACGGGTGGCGGTGGTCAACGCGCTGGGCTCCGGCGTGCTGGAGGCGCGCGCGATGATGGCCTTCTTGCCGCGGCTGGCGGAGGTGGTGTTGGGCGAGGGGCTGCGCCTCCCCAACATCGCTACCTGGTGGTGCGGCGGCCCGGCTGAGCGCGCCGCGGTCGCCGCACGGGACCCCGATGCGCTGCTGATTGGCCCGGCCAAGGCCACCGGCCTGCCCTTCGAGCGCACCGCACACAGCGCAGCGCCACCGGGGATGGCTTTGCCCGACTGGCTAGCGGCCGAAGGGGCAGGGCTGGTGGCACAGGAGCGGGTGACGATCTCCACCGCGCCCGCCTGGGACGGTGACCGGCTGGAGCCCCGCCCCATGAGCTTGCGGGCCTTCGTGCTGCGCACCCCGCAGGGCTGGCGGGTGATGCCGGGGGGCTTTGCCCGGATCGGACGGGCGGGCGACCCCACCGCAATCGCGCTGCAGCAGGGCGGCGCTGTGGCGGATGTCTGGATCACCGGCGGCGCGCCTGCGCCCGGCCCGCGCATCGCCACCGCCCCGCGGCGGAGCGGGGCACTGCCGGCGCGGGCGGCCGACAACCTATTCTGGCTGGGCCGTTATGTCGAACGCTCGGAACACGGGATGCGGCTTCTGCGTGGCTGGCACCTGCGCCTGTCCGAGGCCGGCGGCGCGGGCAGCCCCCTGATGGGTGTGCTCGAGGCGCACCTGGCCGAGCGCGGTCTTGACCCCTGGGGAGGCCCTGCGGAGGCGCTGGCCGAGGTGCTGGGGGCGGCACGGGCATGTGCTGCCAAGCTGCGCGACCGGTTCTCGACCGACGGCTGGGTCGCACTGGAGGATGTCGCGCGGCAGGCGGCGGACCTGGACTCCGCGCCCGGCGAGGATGCGGCGCGTGCGCTGGCGGGATTGCTGGCGCGGCTCGCGGCGTTTTCGGGGCTGGTGCAGGACAACATGCTGCGCGCGACCGGCTGGCGCTTCCTGACGCTGGGCCGGGCATTGGAGCGGGCCGATTCCATGGCCTGGACGCTGGCGGTGCTGGCCGATCCCGGCGCGCCGGAGGGCAGTCTGGATCTGAGTGTCGAACTTGCGGACAGCGTGCTCGCGCATCGCCGCCGGCACGGGGCGGCCATCGACCGCGACTCGGTGGTGGATCTGCTGGCGCTGGACCCCGATAACCCGCGTGCGATGCTGTTCCAGCTGGCCACGTTGCGCGACGCGATCGACCGGCTGCCGCGCCGGGGTCCTGGGCGGATGCGGCCTGCGGCGCGGCAGGCGCTGCGGCTGCACACGCGGCTTGCCACCGCCGCGCCAGCCGAGTTGGACAGCGCCGCGCTGTACGGGCTGCGCGGCGACCTGGCGCGGCTGTCGGACCGGATCGGCGCGGAGTGGCTGGGCTGATGCGCTATGCCCTCCGCGCCGAGATCCGCTATGACTATGGCGCGCCCTCCGTGTCGGGCCGCACGGCGCTGCGCTTGGTGCCTGCGGATCTGCCGGGGCTGCAGCGCTGCACCTGGTCTCGACTGACCGCTGACCCCGCCCCGGCCGAGGTGACCGAGCGGGCGGATTTCTTCGGCAACACCGTCACCGAGATGGCTTTTCGCACCGCCAGCCAGGCCACCGTGTTCCGCCTAGGGGCTGAGGTGGAGCGGCTGGGCGCGGCGCCGTCGCTGGATCTGTCGCCGCCCCTTCAGGGGCTTGCGGGCCAGATCGCGGCGCAGACCGGGCTGGGGCCGCAGGCGCCGCACCACTTCCTGGGCCCGTCGCCCCGGGTCCGAGCCGATCCGGGTTTCGCCGCCTTCGCGCGCGAGACGGTGGGCGATGCGGCGGGCGGTGGCGACACCGTGCTGGTCGCCATGCGGACGCTGGGCGCGAGGTTGCATGCCGAGATGCGCTTCGACGTCCATGCGACCACGGTGGAAACCGACCCGGCCGAGGCGCTGGCCGCCCGCCACGGAGTCTGCCAGGATTTCAGCCATGTGCTGATCGGGGCGCTCAGGGCGTTGGGGGTTCCGGCAGGCTATGTCTCGGGCTATCTGCGCACGGACCCGCCGCCGGGCAGCCCGCGCCTGACTGGGGCGGATGCGATGCATGCCTGGGTGATGGCCTGGTGCGGGCCGCAGGCCGGGTGGGTCGAGTATGACCCAACCAACGATACCCTGGCCGGCCCCGACCATCTGCGCGTCGCCGTGGGGCGGGATTACGACGACGCCGCCCCGGTGCGAGGCGTGTTGCGCAGTGCGGGCGCGCAGGCCAGCCTGCAGCGGGTGGATGTGGTCCCCCTGGGCAGCGCCGCTTAGTGCTTGTCAGCCGAGGAGGGCGCGGGCCTTCTCGGCCACCGCCTCGGGGGTGATGCCGAACTCACGGTAGAGGTCGGCGGCCGGGGCCGAGGCGCCGAAGCCGTGCATGCCGACAAAACCCGATTTCTCGCGCTTGCCGCGCTCGCCATAGAGCCAGCGGTCCCAGCCGAAGCGGATGCCGGCCTCCACCGCCACGCGCACCGGGCCCGCGGGCAGGACCTTGCGGCGGTAGGCGTCGGGCTGCTCCTCGAACAACTCCCAGCAGGGCATGGAGACGACGCGGGTGGGAATGCCTTCCGCCTGCAGGAGGTCCCGTGCGGCCAGCGCGATCGAAACCTCGGAGCCTGTGGCCATCAGGAGCGCCTTGGCCCGTCCGCCCTCGGCATCGGCAAGGACATAGCCCCCCTGCGCGGTCAGGTTCTTGGTGGTGGGGCGGGTGCGCACCGTGGGCAGGTTCTGCCGCGACAGCGCCAGGATCGAGGGCATGTCGCGGGTGGCCAGCGCCAGTTCCCAGGCCTCCAGCGTCTCCACCGTGTCGGCGGGGCGGAACACCAGCGTGTCGGGGGTGGCGCGCAGCATCGCCAGATGCTCGATGGGCTGGTGGGTGGGCCCGTCCTCGCCCAGGCCGATGGAGTCGTGGGTCATCACGTAGACCACGGGCTGGCGCATCAGCGCCGACAACCGCATGGCGCCCCGGGCATAGTCGGTGAACACCAGGAACGTGCCGCCGTAGGGCCGGATGCCGCCATGCAGCGCCATGCCGTTCATCGCCGCGGCCATGCCGTGCTCGCGGATACCATAATGCAGATAGCGCCCGCGCCGGTTTTCGGGCGAGAAGATGCCAAGCCCGCCGGTCAGCGTGTTGTTGGACCCCGTCAGGTCGGCCGAGCCGCCGAAGGTCTCGGGCATGACCTCGTTGACGACCTCCAGCACCATCTCGGAGGATTTTCGGGTGGCGACCTTGGGCAGGGTCTCGGTCACCTGCTTCTTCAGTGCCCGCAGCGCGGGACCAAGCTTGCGCGGCATCTCGCCCGCCAGGCGACGGTCGAAATCGGCGCGGCGGCTGCGCGGCATGCCTGCAAGGCGCGTTTCCCACTCGGCGCGGGCGGCGGCGCCTCGGCTGCCGATGGCGGCCCAGGCGTCGCGGATTTCCTCGGGGATGAAGAAGGGCGGGTGTGTCCAGCCATAGGCGTCCCGCACCGCGGCGATCTCGGCCTCGCCAAGCGGCGAGCCATGGGCGCCGGCGGTGTCCTGCTTCTTGGGGCTGCCGAAACCGATATGGGTGGTGCAGACCACCATGACCGGCCGGTCGGACTGGGTGGCCTCGGTCAGCGCGCGGTCGATGTCGGCGGGGTCATGGCCGTCGCAGGACAGAACCTCCCAGCCCGCGGCGGAAAAGCGCGCGCGCTGGTCGGTGACGCAGGACAGATCCACCGACCCGTCGATGGAGATGCGGTTGTCGTCCCACAGCACGATCAGGTTCTTGAGCCTCTGCTTGCCCGCGAGGCCGATGGCCTCGTGGCTGATGCCTTCCATGAGGCAGCCGTCGCCGGCGATCACCCAGGTGCGGTGGTTCACGATGCGGGGGCCGAATTCGGCGCGCAGCGCCTCCTCGGCGATGGCGAACCCCACGGCATTGGCCAGACCCTGGCCCAGCGGCCCGGTGGTGGTCTCGATCCCCGCGGCATGGCCGAATTCCGGGTGGCCCGCGGTACGCGCGCCCCATTGGCGGAAGTTCTTCAGCTCGTCCAGCGTCATCCCCGGCGTGCCGGTGAGGTGCAAAAGCCCGTACAGCAGCATCGAGCCATGGCCCGCCGACAGGATGAACCGGTCGCGGTCGAACCAGTCCGGCGCGGCGGCGTCGAAGGTCAGGTGCTTCTCGAACAGCACGGTGGCGACGTCGGCCATGCCCATGGGCATGCCGGGATGGCCCGAATTGGCCGCCTGCACCGCATCCATGGCCAGAACGCGCAGGGCGCAGGCTTTCTTCCAGTGCTCGGGGTGGGTCTGGCGCAGGGTGGCGATGTCCACGGCGATGTCCTCTTCGGGCCGACGGCGGGTTTGGCGCAAGGCCATAGCAGCCCCGCCCCCGAGTGCAAGCGGTGCAGCGGGCTGCGCAATTCGGGGGGGAAATCCGGGGCCGCTTTGGGCTAGCATGGGGCTCTGGGCGGCGGCGGTGATTCGCACCCGCCGCCCGGACCCGCCACCGGCCCGCCGGGTCGACCGAGGGAGCATGCCGATGAGTGACTTCGCCGAA